>USCS01000037.1 GCA_900552875.1 uncultured Collinsella sp.
GCTGTGGATGATCTTTCCGGTGCCCCGGCAGCGGGCACAGGCCGCCGTACTGGAGAAGGCGAAGCCGCCGGTGCGCTGCTGCACCCGCACCACGCCGGTGCCCCGGCAGTCGGGGCAGGTCTCCGCGGTGGTCCCAGGCTCACAGCCGGAGCCGTGGCAGGCCCCACACTCCTCGCTGCGGTTCAGGCTGATCTCCTTCTCGCAGCCGAAGGCGGCCTCCTCAAAGGTTATTGTAAGGTTGGCCCGCAGGCTCTCCCCCCGCTGGGGGCTACTGGCCCGCTGCTGGCCGCCGAAGCCGCCGCCGCCGAAGCCACCGCCGAAGAAGGACCCAAACAGGTCGCCCAGGTCGATGTCTCCCATATCGAACCCACCGCCGCCATAGCCGCCGGCGCCAAAGTTGGGGTCCACCCCCGCATGGCCGAACTGGTCATACTTGGCCCGCTTGTCCTTGTCGGACAGGACCTCATAGGCCTCGTTCACCTCTTTGAACTTGGCCTCGGCCTCCTTGTCCCCGGGGTTCATATCCGGGTGATATTTCTTGGCCAGCTTGCGGTAGGCCTTCTTTAACTCCTCGTCCGTGGCCGTTTTGCTCACGCCCAGGACCTCATAAAAATCTCGTTTCTGTTCTGCCATATCTCTTCACCTTCTGTATCAGGAGGGACGAAAACGGCGGACGCCTGTGCGTTCCCTCGCCGCGTTCCCCACGGCGGAGCGACCTTATGCGCCCGCCTGAACGCCCCGAGTGGGACGGAAGGATACCTCCCGCCCCACCGAAGCAATATTGTTGTGTTCGGCGCTCCAGAGGGTCTTATCTCCTCCAGAGGCTTACTTCTTGTTGTTGTCGTCGTCCACGACCTCATAGTCGGCATCCACCACATCGGGGCCGGCAGAAGTGCCGCCCTGCTGGGCCTGGCCGCCCATGTCGGGGCCGGGCTGACCGGCCTGGCCGCCCTGCTGGCCATACAGCTTTTCGCTCACGGCGTAGAAAGCCTTCGTCAGCTCCTCGGTGGCGTTCTTGATGGCCTGGGTGTCGGTGCCCTTCAGGGTCTCCTTCAGCTTGCCCAGGGCGCTCTCCACGCTGGCCTTGTCGCCCGCGGGGATCTTGTCGCCCATCTCCTCCAGGGTCTTCTCGGTCTGATAGACCATCTGGTCGCCCTGGTTGCGGATGTCCACCTCTTCCTTGCGCTTGGCATCCTCGGCGGCGAACTGCTCGGCCTCCTTCACGGCCTTGTCGATGTCGTCCTTGGACATGTTGGTGGAGGAGGTGATGGTGATGTGCTGCTCCTTGCCGGTGCCCAGATCCTTGGCGGACACGTTCACGATGCCGTTGGCGTCGATGTCGAAGGTGACCTCGATCTGCGGCACGCCGCGGCGGGCAGCCGGGATACCGGTCAGCTGGAACTTACCGAGCGACTTGTTGTCGCGGGCAAGCTCGCGCTCGCCCTGGAGCACGTTGATCTCGACGCTGGTCTGGTTGTCGGCAGCGGTGGAGTAGACCTCGGTCTTGGAGGTCGGGATCGTGGTGTTGCGGTCGATCATCTTGGTCATGATGCCGCCCATGGTCTCGACACCCAGCGACAGCGGGGTAACGTCGAGCAGCAGGATGCCCTCGACGTCGCCGGTGAGCACGCCGCCCTGGACGGCAGCGCCGTTGCAGACGACCTCGTCGGGGTTCACGGACATGTTGGGCTGCTTGCCGGTCATGGTCTTGACGAGCTCCTGGACGGCGGGCATACGGGTGGAGCCGCCGACGAGGATGACCTCGGTCAGATCGGAGAGCTTAAGCTTGGCGTCGCGCAGGGCGTTGGTGACAGGCTGCTTGCAGCGCTCGAGCAGGTCGCGGGTGATCTTCTCGAACTCGGCGCGGGTCAGCGTGTAGTTGAGGTGCAGCGGGCCGGACTGGTTCATGGTAATGAACGGCAGGTTGATGGTGGTCTGCTGGGCGGCGGAGAGCTCCTTCTTGGCGTTCTCGGCAGCCTCCTTCAGACGCTGCAGGGCCATGGGGTCCTGACGCAGGTCGACACCGTTCTCCTGCTGGAACTTATCGGCCATCCAGTCGATGACGCGCTGATCCCAGTCGTCGCCGCCCAGGTGGTTGTCGCCCGAGGTGGACAGAACCTCAAACACGCCGTCGGCGAGGTCGAGGATGGAGACGTCGAAGGTGCCGCCGCCCAGGTCGAAGACCAGGATGCGCTGGTCGGTGCCCTGCTTGTCCAGGCCATAGGCAAGAGCAGCAGCGGTCGGCTCGTTGACGATACGCTTGACGTTGAGGCCGGCGATCTTACCGGCGTCCTTGGTGGCCTGACGCTGGGCGTCGTTGAAGTAGGCCGGGACGGTGATGACGGCGTCGGTGACGGTCTCGCCCAGATACTTCTCGGCATCGGCCTTCATCTTTGCGAGCGTCATGGCGCTCACCTGCTCGGCGGTGTAATCCTTGCCCTCGATATCGACGACGGCACGGCCACCCTGGCCCTCCTTGACCTCGTACGGCACGGTCTTGATCTCAGAGGTGCACTCGGAGTACTTGCGGCCCATGAAGCGCTTGATGGAGAACACGGTGTTCTTGGGGTTGGTGACAGCCTGGTTCTTAGCGGCCTTACCCACGACGCGGTCGCCGTCGGCACGGAAGCCCACGACGGACGGGGTGGTGCGGTCGCCCTCGGCGTTCACGATAATGGTCGGAGAACCGCCCTCGAGAACGGCCATAGCGGAGTTAGTAGTACCAAGGTCGATACCAAGAATCTTACTCATTAGAAATTCCCTCTCTCTTGTGCGTTTGCACCGACTCGGCGGTCTGCCAAGCGGTGTTTCGGCTTGTCTTTCAGGATGTAGTGTATCCCCTTATGGGCCGGAATATACAAAATCTAAGTCAATTCATATAAGATTTCTTATTGCTGAGAGTTTAGGTCCTTAAATGCGCAGGTAGATGCGCTGATTGAGTTCTCGGCAAATCTATTGAGATCTATGTAGAGTTGACTGAGGTTTGGGTCCGAAGGTGCCTAGGGCTGCCTTGCGGAAAGGGTATCCCGGTCTGAGCGCGAATTCTGGGACACAGTTTCCGCCGGGCGGTCCAACCGGAAGCTGCGACCCGTTTTTCGGCCAAATAACGGGATGCCCTTTCCGCAGGCGCGCGCAATAGCTCAATATTTCAAGTCACCTTTAGCTAACATTTGCGCAGCTCAACGGCCCCACCTGCGCGTTTTTTAGTAAACCTTGGCATACTCGGCGAACGGTATGAAGATGCCGGTCAGAGGGTATTGCAAACGGTCGCTCCCGTGGTATGTTTTTGCCCGAATCAAACCGGCGCGCATCGCCTGTAGCGTCGGTCAACAGAGAGGAAACTACCATGGCTCATCCCGTAATTGATGCCGACGAGTGCATCGCTTGTGGCGTTTGCGTCGACTCCTGCCCCGCTGGCGTTCTGGAGCTCCAGGACGTCGCTACCGTCGCTGACGAGGATTCCTGCGTCGCCTGTGGCGCTTGCCAGGACGCTTGCCCCGCCGGCGCGATCACCGAGATCGTCGAGGAGTAACAACTCCCCCACTTGCACACTCACAAGTACACCGTGCACAAAAAGGAGGCCCCCGCATCGCCGCGGAGGCCTCCTTTTGCATTCGTCGTTACTAGGACAGGTCATCTTCGTAGGGCATCAGATCTGCCAGGTAGCCTTTCTCTTTGAGCATGGCCTCGATCTCGTCGAGGGTTTGCTCGTCTTCCGCCGCAATGCGATGGAAGTGATAGCCGCTGGTCACCGTGAGCAGCGGAAAGCTCTTGCCGCTGGCGATGTCATGCAGATAGCGCTCGATATCGCGACGGTTGCGAATGTCCAGGTCGGCCGTGATCTTGCCGTACACGCGATGGTTGACGATCACGTTGAGCACGGCACCGCCGGCATCGACGATGCTCGTAAGCTCGTCGCCCGCCTGCTCCACGCTGTGGCGAACCTTAACCAGGCGCGTGGGAACGGCGGGGCTGCTGGGGGCCTCCTGCAGCACGTAGCCGCGATTGGTTGCCACGACATCGTGCCCATCGGCACGCAGCAGGGCGATGTCCTGCACCACGACCTGGCGGCTCACGCCCACCTCGCGGGCAAGCGCGCTGCCCGAAACGGGATCTTTGGCCCCCTCGAGCACGGCCATGATGGCACGGCGACGCTCGCGGGCGTTCATTATTTACCGTCCAGCAGACGCAGGTGCTTAAGCGAGAGGTCGAGGATCGGCGCGGAGTGCGTCAGGGCGCCCGAGCTAATAAAGTCGACGCCCAGGTCGGCCAGGGCGCGAATGTTGCCGGCATCCACGTTGCCCGAGCACTCGGTCTTGGCGCGACCGTCGATAAGCTCGATGGCGGCGGCCATGTCGTCGTGCGTCATGTTGTCGAACATGATGATGTCGGCGCCGGCCTCAACAGCCTCGCGCACCATGTCCAAGTTCTCGCACTCAATCTCGACCGTCGTGGTAAACGACGCGTGGGCGCGCGCCATCTCGATCGCGCGCGTCACGCCACCGGCGGCATCGATGTGGTTGTCCTTGAGCATGACGGCTGTCGACAGGTTGTAGCGATGGTTGCTGCCGCCGCCGATCTCGACCGCGGCCTTCTCGAAGACGCGCATGCCCGGCGTGGTCTTGCGTGTGTCGACGAGCACGGTCTTGGTACCCTCGAGCGCCGCTGCCATTCTGTGCGTATAGGTAGCGATACCGCTCATGCGCTGCAGGTAGTTGAGCGCCACGCGCTCGCCCGAAAGCAGCACGCGCGCATCGCCGCGCACCTGGCCCACGTGGTCGCCGGCGTGTACCTCGTCACCGTCGGCAACATCAAACAGCACCGAGCTCTGCGGATCCAGCAGCTCAAAGGTGCGAGCGAACACGTCCAGACCGGCGATGATGCCATCGGCCTTGGCGATGAGCTCCACCGTGGCGGGGCGCGCCGTGGAACACACACTCGCCGTGCTCACATCCTCAAACGTGATGTCCTCGCGTAGAGCCTGCAGAATCAGATCATCGACGACGAGCTTCATGGTAATGGGATTCATGGTCTACTCCTCCACGGCCTGCGTGCCGGCGGCACGGGCCAAATCATCGATTGCCAGGGTGTCGGCGCTCAGGGCGCGATGACGGCCATCGAGCGCGGGATCGCCCGCCTGCTCCACGGCCAGCGACTCGCCGGTACGCATGTACCACGCGGCGCGACGACCCCAGACCAGCGCCTCGAGCAGGCTGTTTGATGCAAGGCGGTTTTTGCCGTGAACGCCGTTGCAGGCCGTCTCACCCGCGGCGTAGAGCTCGGGCATCGAGGTGCGGCCGTCCTTGTCGACCCATACGCCGCCCATAAAGTAGTGTTGCGTGGGCGTGACGGGGATGGGCTCGTCCAGAATGTCGCGGCCGTCCTCCAGGCAGCGCGCGCGGATATTGGCAAAGTGCCCGGTCACCACATCGCGCTCGACGGGGGCGAAGCTCAGCCACTCGTGCTCGGTACCGTCCTGCTTCATCTGCTCGCGAATAGCGGCGGCGACAACGTCGCGCGGCTGAAGCTCGTCGGTAAAGCGCTCGCCGGCGGCATTGAGCAGAATCGCGCCCTCGCCGCGGCAGCTCTCGCTAATCAGGAAGGTGCGGCCCGGCTGCGGCGAAAACAGGCCCGTGGGGTGGATCTGCACGTAGTCCAGGTGCTCCATCTTAATGCCATGCCCCTGAGCGATGTAGCAGGCGTCACCGGTGAGCTGCGGGTAGTTGGTGGAGTGATCGTACACGCCGCCGATGCCACCCGTCGCCCACAGCGTATGGCGGGCATGGATCTTAAACGGCTTACCGGTATGCACGTCCTTAGCGGCATTTGCCAGCTCGTCGGCGGGGCGAGCTGAATCGTCCTCGTCCACGGCGACGGCGACGACGCCGGTGCACACCGTGGCGCCATCGCGCTCGGCAGTCAGGATGTCGGTCATGGCAACGTGTTCGAGAATCTGCACGTTGTCCAGTTTGCGGACAGCCTGGAGCAGCTTGGTCGTAATCTCCTTGCCTGTAATATCGGCATGGAAGGCAATGCGCGGGCGGCTGTGCGCGCCCTCGCGGGTAAAGTCGAGGCTGCCGTCGGCCTTGCGCTCAAAGTCCACGCCCATGGCCAGCAGGTCGTTGATGACCGAACGGCTCGAGCGGATCATGATGTCTACACTCTCGCGGCGGTTCTCGTAATGGCCGGCGTGCATGGTGTCCTCAAAGAAGGCATCGTAGTCAGAACCCTCGGGCAGCACGCAGATGCCGCCCTGCGCGAGCATCGAATCGCACTCATCGACGGCGCCCTTGGAGAGCATGATTACGCGCGCGCTCGTCGGCAGATTGAGAGCCGCATACAGGCCCGCCACGCCGCAACCGGCAATGACGACGTCACACTCCATATCGGGGTATTGTTTGGTTTCCACAGGAATCCTCTCCCTTGTACTGTGGCATAAGGGATGGTCCCTCATGCCACATTGGCTTAGCGCGCCGCGTACTCGAGCATGCGGTCGAGCGTGAGCTTGGCCTGATCGGCGGCCTCGTCCGACACGCCAATCTGCACCTCGCCCTCGCCCGTCTCCAGGCAGTGCACGAGCTTTTCGAGCGTGATGAGATCCATGTTGACGCAGGTGGGCTGCACTGCAGGGAAGTAGAACTTCTTGCCGGTGCCCTGGCAGCGGCGCTCGAGTTCGTAGAGCACACCGCGGACCGTCACGATGATGAACTCGCTCGCGTCCGACTCCTCGGCGTACTTGATGATGCCGGCGGTGGAGCCGATGTAGTCGGCCTCGGCCAAGACGTCGGCCTTGCACTCAGGATGCGCCAGCACGAGCGCGTCGGGGTGGGCCTCCGTCGCGTCGACAATCTGCTCGACGGTGATGATGTGATGGCGCGGGCAGTAGCCGTTGTTGAGAATGACGTGCTTTTGCGGCACCTGCTCGGCTACGAAGCGGCCGAGGTTTTGGTCGGGAATGAACAGGATATGCTGCTGCGGCAGCTCGGACACGATCTTGACGGCGTTGGAGCTGGTGACGCACACGTCGCTCCAGCTCTTGATCTCGACCGTGGAGTTGACGTAGCAGACCACGGCCAGGTCGTCGCCGTACTCGGCGCGCGCCGCGTCGACCGTCTCGCGCTTGACCATATGAGCCATGGGGCAGTCCGCGCCCGGCTCGGGCAGCAGCACGGTCTTGGTGGGGTTGAGCAGCTTGGCGCTCTCGCCCATAAACTCCACGCCGCACAGCACGATGGTCTGCTGCGGCAGGCTCTTGGCGAGCTTAGCCAGGTAGAAGCTGTCGCCGACGTAATCGGCCACAGCCTGGACCTCGGGTGCCACGTAATAGTGTGCCAGGATCACCGCGTCGCGTTGGGTTTTAAGTTGCTGAATGGCCTCGACGAGCTCTGCGGGCACCAATGCCGCGCGCTCCGTTGCCGTCGTTGCCGATGCCAGGCCGGCCGCAATGTCGCGTGCAAGCTCCGATGCATCCATGTTCGCGCTCTGTGCCATCAAGGCCCCTCTCTTTTGGCGAATCTTGGGGCTTTAGTATGACACCTAGGTTTACAGCTGACAAGACAGCTGTAAACCTAGGTGTAAAGTTGAAATAAAGATTCAATCATGCGGCAGGTCCATTTTCGAACTGGCAAGCTGAGGATAGCCGAGCTCTCGATAGCGCAGGAGGCATCTTTCGCCACCGCAATACCGCTCGGCGCGAGTTGCGCACCATGAGGCACGAACGGGCGCTCCCCCGCGAGCGGCACGCGCCCAATGTGGCAAAATCGAACTACTAAGGGGGCCCGAATGCTCAAGATTATTGCCTGCGACGATGACGTCGCTTTTCTAGATAGACTGCACCGGATGATCGACCGTTGGTCGACCGAGAAGGGCACGGCGGTCGATGTTGCGCTCGTTACGCGCGGCGAGGACCTGCTGGCGCGCCATGCCGCGTCGCGCGCCGACATCATCCTGCTCGACATGATCATGCCGCTCGTCAACGGCATGGACACCGCGCGCGAGCTGCGCCAGTCCGATACCGCCGTGCGCCTGGTGTTCCTCACCTCGTCGCCCGAGTTTGCGCTGGAGTCCTACGAAGTCCGCGCCTTCGACTACCTGCTCAAGCCCGTGGCATACGAACGCCTGGCGCAGCTGCTCGACGAGCTTTCGAGCATGCGCCCGTCGGCGACCGACGAGTTCGTCATCAAAACGTCCTTTGGTTACCATGCCCTGCGCCTGTCCGACATCGAATATGCCGAGGCACGCAACAAGCACGTGGTTTTCCACCTGCGCGACGGACGCGATATCGAGGCGCTCGAATCGTTCCGCAGCGTCGATGACCGCTTGGCGCAAAACGCGGTCTTCTTTAAATGCCATCGCAGCTACCAGGTCAACCTGCGCAACATCGATCATTTCGATCGGACGGAGATCGTCATGCGCTCGGGCGCGAGCATCCCGCTTTCGCGCAGCAGCAAGCAGGGATTCCAGGACGCCTACTTTGCGGTGCGATTTGAGGGCGGGAGGCGCTGATGCCTGCATCGGTCGAAATGGTCCTTTGGGCAATCCACCACGCCACGACGCTGCTCTTTGGCGTCTTTGCCTCGGCGGCGCTGTGCGGTATCGAGATCAACCGGCGTCATGCGCTTGAACTGGTGCTGGTCGGTGCCGTAACTGGATGCGCATTTGGCCTCGCCAATGCCGTCGGCGGCGAGCTTTTCGCCCGCCAGGTATATCCGCTCGTCGTGCATCTGCCGCTCGTCATCTATTTGTGCGCGCGCTACCGCCTGAGCCCGCTGCTTGCCGTGCTCGGCATTACGAGTGCCTATCTGAGCTGCCAGTTCAGCAATTGGATGGGCATCGCCGCATTTGCCGCAACCGATTCTCAGATCGCGTACTATCTGGCGCGCATCGCGACCACACTCGCCGTCTTTGCCGTCCTGTTGCATTGGGCCGGCGACATCGGTCCGCGCTTGGCGATTAAAAGCACCACCGAGCTGGGCATCCTTTTAATCCTGCCGCTCGTCTATTACGTCTTTGACTATGCCACCAACGTCTACACCACGCTGTTCCACTCGGGCTCGGTGGTGACGGTTGAGTTTTTGTCATTTGCGCTCTGTGCCTTCTATCTTATGTTTCTTGCCGTTTACCTGCGCGAATGCGAAGAAAAGGAAACCGCCGAGCGAGAGCGCTGGATGCTCGAAACCCGCGACAGCGCCGCCATCAAAGAGCTCGAGGCTTGGCGTCAATCTGGGCGCGAGCTGTCGATTCTTCGCCACGACATGCGCCACTTCCTACGCGGCCTGGCCGCTTTAATTGAGGAGGGCCACACCGACGAGGCGCTCAAACGCATCGACGAACTCTGCGAAGCCGGCGACCGCACCGCCGTACGCCGCTTCTGTGCCAACGAGACCGTAAACATCGCGCTTTCGTCATTTAACTCGGATATCAATAGAAACGGCATTACCGCCAACCTGCGCGTCGCCGTACCCGAAACCATCCACGTAGGTGACGCCGACCTGTTTAGTGTGCTCTCAAATGCCTTGGAAAACGCTATCACCGCCGCAAGCGCCGCACCCCAAGGAAAGCGATTCGTCGACTTTGACCTGCGATTAGAGGACGGCCAGCTGCTGCTGTTAGTTTCCAACACGTTTGACCGCGCGCCGCGCATGGTCGACGGCATGCCCGTGACCCGGCATGCGGGCCACGGCTTTGGCACCAGGAGCATCAAACTTGCCGTGGAGCGCATGAACGGCAACTGTCAGTTCCGCATTAACGGCGATCGATTTGAGCTGCGCGCTGTGATGTAGGGACGCGATAAGCCGGCGCCGCGCTCGACCCGTCAGGGCCGCCTTACCGGCGCCAATCCGCTACAGCGGAGCGGCCGCCGGGGTCAGCTGCTTGATGTATGCCCACATGCGCTGCTTGGCGGCTTTGTCAGTGAGCGCCGCCTCAAAACCGTCGAGCGCGAGCACGCGGCGACCCTGCACATGGGCGATCAAGCCGGGCTTGAGCATGGCGGTGTCGAAGTCATCGATCGCCACGAGCATATCGGCATAGGTCTCGCGCATGGTATCGGCCGCACGATCATCCAGCAACAGCACCGCCTCGGGGTCCAGCGCCTCGAGCGCCTCGCGGAACAGCTCGCACGGCAGGGCATGGCCCACCGCCACCGTTCCGTCGCCCGCACCGGCGACGCTTGCCAGCACGCAAAAATCCTCGGGCGCATAACCGATGGCCCCGAGCGCCTTACGCAGCGCCGCGCCATCCGCGCCTGCGGCAAGCTCGCCGCCCGAGCGCTCGGCCTCATCCAAATCGCCTTTTACCAGCACAATCGGCGAGCACGCGTTGCCTGCGATGCGCACGCCACGACCCGCAAGCGATGCGAGCTCCTGCTCGGCCGCCTGGGCGATGGCTTCTTTTTTCTGGCTTTGTGACATAGGTATGCGCTCTCCAATCGTTTGCGTGCCCACCATTATTTGACACTCCCCATGGCTAAAGCCAGGGGATTCTTGCTTCACCGAGAATTGCCTAGACTGCGCATGCAGCCGTAGGTCTTACGCCCTCTCCACAAGCGTTTGCGGCGTCTGCCGCGGTTCCCGCATGCCCTGCGGTACCTTCCAGGATTCTCCTTCCCTCGCGGGCGATGTTGACGGCGGCGTTCAGGTCGCGGTCGTGACGCATGCCGCACGCGGGGCAGTCCCATACCCGTTCGGCCAGCGTCAGTCCCCTGTAGACGTAACCGCATGCGGAACACGTCTTGCTGGACGGATAGAACCTGCCCACCCTTACGAAGCCGCGCCCCGACCATGCGCATTTGTACTCGAGCTGGCGCGCCAGCTCCGACATGGCGGCATCGCCCACGGCCTTGGCGAGGCGGCGGTTCCTCTGCATGCCCCTGACGTTCAGGTCCTCGACCGCGATGTTTTGGCTTTCTCCCACCGCATGCGTCGTGAACTTGTGCAGGGCGTCCTTCCGCCGGTTGGCAACCTTCTCGTGCGCCCGCGCGACCCTGACACGCTGCCTGGCGCGATTTGCGGAGCCCTTCCGC
>USCS01000038.1 GCA_900552875.1 uncultured Collinsella sp.
ACCGGCGGTGTAGGTGCCGGCGGCGCTGGAAGCCACGCTGCCGGAAGCAGCCTTGTCGCCGCAGGCGGTCAGCAGACCGGCAGCAGCAGCGCCCAGGGTGCCCAGACCTGCAGTGTGCAGGAAGTTGCGGCGGGAGATCTTGTTGCTCATAATTCTTCGCTCCTTCTGGTTTTCTTCTCTTTTTTCTTCCGTTGGCAACGCCCCGTCTGCACAAAAAGACGGGCTTTGTCAATTTCCAGGCAAAGTATAGAGCTTCGAGCAACGCGAAGGTCAACGGTCATTCTGACAAAAAAATCACAAGATTTTGGACAGTCTGCTCAGGTGTAGATCTTCGTCCGGGTCAGGTGGTAGTTGATGATGCTGCCGTCCGGCTGCTCCCGGCTGGCCAGGATGCTGCTGAAGGTGTCGCCCACCGCGCGGAAGCCCCGCCGCAGGATCTCGGCGTGCAGCACTTCCAGCGAGTCCCACCCGAAGGAGCCCCGGTAGTCCTTTTTCCACACGGTGGTCAGGTAGTCGCCGCCGCACACCAGCTCTACATGGTCGGTGCGGCGCAGGCCCAGCTGCCGGGCGGCATCGGCCTCCACCAGCAGGCCGTAATCGTACTCGTTGCGCCCCACCCGAAACTGCTCCATCACCCGGCTGGGCAAGCGGCTGACCCAGTGCACCGCCGGCATGCACTCCAGCCACTCGGCCTTTTCGGCCTGCAGGGCGGGGTCATTGCGGGCTTCTTCCTCCTGCGAGAGCACCAGCCGCCACATTTCCGGGAAGTTCTGCACCCACACCCGCCCGGCGTCCTGCTCCAGCGTGTGGTAATACTCCCGCGTCCTTTGCAAAAAGCGGATGCTCATCCGGTTGAGCACCTGCCGGCGCTCCAGCTGCCGGATCTGCCGGTCGAGCATGGCATCCGTCACGGCGGTGGAAGGTTCGTCGAGAAAGTCCTTGCATTCCTCCAGCGTAAAGCCCGCCGCCCGCAGCTCCCGGCACAGGTTGAACCGCCGGGTGTCGGTGACCGTATAATAGCGGTAGCCGGTCTCCCGGTTCACTTCGGGCTGGATAAGGCCCATCTTCTCGTAGTAGCGCAGCGTGTGGGTGGTAACACCCAGCAGCGCCGCCATTTCACTGATGGTATAACGCATGGCACCGTGCTCCTTTGGCCTGTAGTCACCTCCGCCGGGGCAAACCTTAGAGCCCCTCGAAGGTCTTTGCTTCTATTATACCGGATGCGCCGCCCGGCGCAAGGGCAAAAAAAACACCCGCAGCAGGCCGGTCCGGCCCAATGCGGGTGCTGCTGTTTTTCAGGGATCAGCCCTCGTAGCCCAGGGTGGCGGCCATCACGGCCTTGATGGTGTGCATGCGGTTCTCGGCCTCGTCGAAGACCTTGGAAGCGGGGCTCTCGAAGACCTCGTCGGTGACCTCCTGCTCGGTGATGCCGAACTGCTCGCACTTCTCTGCGCCAATCGTGGTGTTGGTGTCGTGGAAGCTGGGCAGGCAGTGCAGGAAGATGGCACCCGGGTTGGCCATAGCCATGACCTCGGAGGTGACACGATACGGGGTAAGCTGAGCGATGCGCTCGGCCCAGACCTCGTCGGGCTCGCCCATGGAGACCCACACGTCGGTGTAGATAACGTCGGCACCGGTGACGCCGGCCTTGACGTCGGTGGTCAGCTTGATGGTGCAGCCGTTGGCCTCGGCGATGGGCTTGCAGGCCTCGATGACGTCGTCAGCGGGCATGCACTCCTCGGGGCCGCAGGCCACGAAGTTCATACCGAGCTTGGAGCAGACGACCATGAGGGAGCGAGCAACGTTGTTCTTGCAGTCGCCCATGAAGACGAGAGTCTTGCCCTTGATGTCGTAGTTGAAGTTCTCCTGGACGGTCAGGATGTCGGCGAGCATCTGGGTGGGATGCCACTCGGTGGTCAGGCCGTTCCAGACAGGCACGCCGGACTTAGCAGCGAGCTCCTCGACGTCGTCCTGGGCAAAGCCACGGAACTCGATGCCGTCATACATGCGGCCGAGAACGCGGGCGGTGTCCTCGATGGACTCCTTCTTGCCCATCTGCGACGAACCCGGATCGAGGTAGGTGACGCCCATGCCCAGATCCATGCCGCCGACCTCGAAGGCGCAGCGGGTACGAGTGGAGGTCTTCTGGAAGAGCAGAACGATGTTCTTGCCCTCGAGATAGCGGTGCGGAACGCCAGCGCGCTTCATATCCTTGAAGTTCTTGGAAAGCTTGAGCAGGTACTCGATCTCCTCGGTGGTGAGGTCGAGAAGCTTGAGGAAGCTACGGCCGGAGAGGTTAACACCCATGGTTCGATTCCTTTCGAAGAAATGAATTACGTAAGTATTAGTGTTGCCCGTTTAACGGGCGAAGCCGGTGCGGTTGTAGGGGGACCGCACCGGAAACGGAAAGACTTAGAGGTCCTCGCGCCAGAAGGGCATGCTCATGCAGCGCGGGCCGCCGCGGCCGCGGGAGAGCTCGGCGGAGGGCACGACGAGAAGGTCCAGGCCCTCCTTGTACAGCACGTCGTTGGTGACGGTGTTGCGGGCGTAGACGCAGATCTTGCCGGGCTCGACGCACAGGGTGTTGGAGCCGTCGTTCCACTGCTCGCGGGAGGCCGCGATCGGGTCGCCGCCGCCGCAGGGGATCAGCTTGACCTGGTCGACGCCGGTGGCGTCCTCCAGGACGTGCTCGAGGGTGTCCTCGATCAGGCGGATGTTCACGTCGCCCGGGTTCTTGCCGGCGGTCAGCTCGTAGACGCGCAGGGTGCCCATGATGGCGGGGTGGATCGTGAACTTATCGACGTCGATCTGGGTGAAGACCGTGTCGAGGTGCATGAAGGCGCGCGAGACCGGGATGTCGAAGGCCAGGATGCGCTCGACCTTGGAGTCGGAGTTCCAGAAGATGTTCTGGGCCATGACGTCGATAGCGGCGGCCTGGGTGCGCTGGGAGATGCCGACGGCGAGGGTCTTCTCGTTGATGTTCAGCACGTCGCCGCCCTCGGTGTGGAACTGGCAGTCGCGGCGGAAGTACAGCGAGACGTCCTTGTAGTCGGGGTGGTACTTGAAGACGTACTTGCCGTACAGGGTCTCGCGGTTGCGGGCGACCGAGTACATGCGGTTGAGGTTGACGCCCTCGCCGACGACCGCGAACGGGTCGCGGGTGAAGTAGAGGTTGGGCATCGGGTCGATGATCAGGTCGGACTCGGACTCGGAGTTGACCAGGGAGTCGAGGGTCGTGGACGCCGTGAGGGGCATGTCGATCTCGGCCTTGGTCATGCCGGCCATGGTCTTCTTGACGAACTCGAGGTTGTCCTCGATGGAGTCCAGCTTCTCGCGGACGATCTGCGGCATGTGCTGGCCGCGGATGCCGGCCTCGGCGATGTACTGGTCGGTGAACTCGGCGCGGGCGCCGGGGACCTGGTCGAACACCTCGGCGACGAGGTTCTCGAGGTAGAGGACCTCCACGCCCTGGTCCCTCAGGATCTGGGCGAAGGTGTCGTGCTCCTGCTGTGCGACCTCCAGGAACGGGACGTCGTCGAACAGGAGTCGCTCGAGCTCGTCGGGCGGCAGGTTGAGGAGCTCGTCGCCGGGACGGTGCAGGCAGACCTTCCTGAGCTTGCCGATCTCGGAAGGCACGTGCAGACCTTTCGTCATGGCCTCCTACCTTTCTTTCGGGCCCCTGTCAGGGCCGATTCGTTAGCGCCCCTCCGTGTGAGGCGTTATTGCTGACGACATATTTATATCCAAAATCAGTCCATACTTCCACCTCGCCCCCGAACGGTTTTATATGGGGGGTGAACGGCATACACATATACTTCACGCATGGCACACTTTGATTTAATAAAGTGTATTTACGTGCATAAACGCCTTTTTAACCGATACATCAATTGAAACTAATCTTTATTAAACCACCCTCAAATTGCATATTTCGCGCAATGATATGAATAGAATTCGCAATTCTCGCTTCGTCTCAACCATTTTGATTTTTATTCAGAATAAAGTTCGTCCTATTCATTTTTGGCAAACAGATTACCGTTTACCAGACGCTGGATACCGTTCACCGGAAGCTCAGTATAAGGCCCCATGAACACTGGCTCGCCTTACGGCCTCATTTGTAACAACTTGACTTCTCGGTATAGAAAAACGGACCCGCTTCCCTCATGGAAAACGGGTCTGTTATCGATAATTGTAGGCAGATTTGAGCGGCTTTGAGAGCCGTCGGTATCCTAGCGATCGAGCTCCGCCAAGGCCTCGCCCAGAAGCCTCAGGCCCTCACGAAGAACGCCCTCGCTCGCGCAGTAACCTAGGCGCGCGCCGCAGAGAAGCTCAAAACGGCTACCGGGAACCAACAGCACTCCCCTCTCGGCCAGCAGGCGCTTGCAGAACTCCTCGTCATTCTCGGGAATGTCCAGCTGGATAAACGAGGTGGACACACCCTGCGGGGCCGTCCAGGAGACACGATGCTGCGTGTCGATCCAAGCCTGCGCGATATCGCGGTTGCCAAACACGATCTTGCGGTTGCGCTCGAGAATCTTGTCCTTGTGCTTGAGCACATAGGTCGCCAGGGCGTCGTTGAACACGCCGCCGCAAATCATGGTGTAGTCGCGGTAGGTGCGAATGCGGTTGGATACCTCTTCGTCTGCCACAACCCAGCCCACGCGGGCCGCAGGCGTCGAATAGGTCTTGGACACCGAGTTGGTGACGATGGCTTTCTCGTACACATCGGCCATCGACAAAAAGTCCTCGGTGTTCTCAAGCGGCAGGTATACCTCGTCGCACAGCACGTAGGCGCCCACCGAGCGGGCAATCTCGGCAATCTGGCCGAGCGTGTCGGCATCGAGCACCGTTCCGATGGGGTTCGATGCGTTATTGATGCAGATGAGCTTGGTGGTGGGGCAAACCAGACGCTTGAGTTCCTCGATATCGGGCTTCCAGCCGAGTTCCTCGCGAAGCTCCCAATACTCGACCTCGGCGCCGAGCATACGCGGGATCTCATAGAGCGGCGCATAGGTAGGCCACTCGGCAATCACATGGTCGCCGGGCTCGACCACGGCCATGATGGCGTTGAGGTTCGCGCCCGTGCAGCCATTGGTCTGCAGAATGTGATCGGGATTGACCTCGCGACGATACAGCTTGGCAACCTCGGCCTTAAACTCAGGCGAACCCTCGATCCAGCCGTAGTTCATCTTCTCGCAGTCCAGGCGCTCATAGAACGTGGCGCCGTCCTGTTCGTCGAGCGCGCGCAGCTCGCCCATGGTAAGCGACGAAATCGTCGACTGGGCGATATCCCACGTAGCGCTCTTCTCCCAAACGTTAAGCCACTCCTCGACGCCAATCGTCTTGATGTCCATGGCCATGCTCCTTACAAAAGCAGTCATCCATTCGTGTTGACGTTCCTCATACAAGATTGGGGCGGTGCGAATACCCGCACCGCCCCAATGGGAGACATCTAATGGCAGCTAGATGTATGTATTAAGACCTGTACGGGTCCTTGAAGACCTTAGAGGTCCTCGCGCCAGAAGGGCATGCTCATGCAGCGCGGGCCGCCGCGGCCGCGGGAGAGCTCGGCGGAGGGCACGACGAGAAGGTCCAGGCCCTCCTTGTACAGCACGTCGTTGGTGACGGTGTTGCGGGCGTAGACGCAGATCTTGCCGGGCTCGACGCACAGGGTGTTGGAGCCGTCGTTCCACTGCTCGCGGGAGGCCGCGATCGGGTCGCCGCCGCCGCAGGGGATCAGCTTGACCTGGTCGACGCCGGTGGCGTCCTCCAGGACGTGCTCGAGGGTGTCCTCGATCAGGCGGATGTTCACGTCGCCCGGGTTCTTGCCGGCGGTCAGCTCGTAGACGCGCAGGGTGCCCATGATGGCGGGGTGGATCGTGAACTTATCGACGTCGATCTGGGTGAAGACCGTGTCGAGGTGCATGAAGGCGCGCGAGACCGGGATGTCGAAGGCCAGGATGCGCTCGACCTTGGAGTCGGAGTTCCAGAAGATGTTCTGGGCCATGACGTCGATAGCGGCGGCCTGGGTGCGCTGGGAGATGCCGACGGCGAGGGTCTTCTCGTTGATGTTCAGCACGTCGCCGCCCTCGGTGTGGAACTGGCAGTCGCGGCGGAAGTACAGCGAGACGTCCTTGTAGTCGGGGTGGTACTTGAAGACGTACTTGCCGTACAGGGTCTCGCGGTTGCGGGCGACCGAGTACATGCGGTTGAGGTTGACGCCCTCGCCGACGACCGCGAACGGGTCGCGGGTGAAGTAGAGGTTGGGCATCGGGTCGATGATCAGGTCGGACTCGGACTCGGAGTTGACCAGGGAGTCGAGGGTCGTGGACGCCGTGAGGGGCATGTCGATCTCGGCCTTGGTCATGCCGGCCATGGTCTTCTTGACGAACTCGAGGTTGTCCTCGATGGAGTCCAGCTTCTCGCGGACGATCTGCGGCATGTGCTGGCCGCGGATGCCGGCCTCGGCGATGTACTGGTCGGTGAACTCGGCGCGGGCGCCGGGGACCTGGTCGAACACCTCGGCGACGAGGTTCTCGAGGTAGAGGACCTCCACGCCCTGGTCCCTCAGGATCTGGGCGAAGGTGTCGTGCTCCTGCTGTGCGACCTCCAGGAACGGGACGTCGTCGAACAGGAGTCGCTCGAGCTCGTCGGGCGGCAGGTTGAGGAGCTCGTCGCCGGGACGGTGCAGGCAGACCTTCCTGAGCTTGCCGATCTCGGAAGGCACGTGCAGACCTTTCGTCATGGCCTCCTACCTTTCTTTCGGGCCTTACTGGCCGAATGTATCAGCGCCCCTCCGTATGGGACGCTGCTTGCTGACAGCTCTAGTTATATCCAAAAACCACCCGCAATTCCACCTCGCCCCCGAACGGTCAGCAAAGTGCGATGAACGGTATATCGCATATGATTCCCCCATGATGCACTTCAGTTCTCTAAAGCAGGTTTTCAAAGGTAATCGTTCTTTTTTCTAAGTAATTGAGCAAGATTGCACAAATAATTTCATGTTTAGGAATTGCATAGCTAAAACTGTTTTCTGCATATATATGTCGTTTGTCCACGATTCGATTTGGATTCGATTATATTCAGCTCGCAATCATTCTTATTCATACATCCTCATCAGTTGAGTATGGATATAGATTGTTTTCAAAACGAGTTGGACAGTTAGTCGCATGCCTTGACAGCGTAAGAAGTAGGTAAAGATACCGTTCGCACAATACGTCCGTGCCACAAGTCGACTAAATTGAGACAATAGTGAATAGGGTTAGGCTACCGTCCCCTGCGGGGACTGAACGGACAGATGCATATGCCGAGCAAAATCGAAAAAAAGCAAGCCGCCGCAAAGCTGCGCAAACCGCCGCGCGACTTCTCGTACACGCAGAACCGAGAGCTCAGCTGGCTACGCTTTGACAACCGTGTGCTCGACGAGGCTTTTGATGAGTCCGTGCCGCTGTTCGAGCGCCTTAAGTTCGTCTCGATCTTCGAGTCAAACCTCGATGAGTTCCTTATGGTGCGCGTGGGTGGCCTGTCCGACCTTGCCGAGCTCAAAAAACAACCTGTCGACAACAAGAGCAATATGACCGCCTCCGAACAGGTCGATACCGTCATGGCAGAGTTGCCCGGGCTCCTCGACCGCTGGGAGTCCATCTTTAAGAGCATCGAGGGCAAGCTCGACACCCTGGGCGTTCACCGCGCCCGCATCGATTCGCTTACGCCCAAGGAGCGCACTTTTGTAACCCGCTACTTCCAGGCCTACGTGTCGCCGGTCATCTCGCCGCTGGTCATTGACCCGCGCCACCCCTTCCCCAACCTGCGCAACGGCGCGCTCTATCTGGCCTGTGGTCTGGACGGCGCCACCGACGAGGAGAGCCTGCTGGGCCTGATCGAGATTCCCGCCTCGATGAACCGCGTGGTCGAGATTCCCTCGCCCACCGGCACCTACTCCTACATCTTGCTCGAGGACGTCATCCTCGCCTGCCTGGACAGCTGCTTTGGCTCCTATAAGCCGCTGGATCGCGCGCTGATCCGCGTCACCCGCAATGCCGATATCGACCCGGACGGCGAGGGCGTCGAGGAGGAAGAGGATTACCGCCAGCACATGAAGCGCATCCTCAAGAAGCGCTTGCGCCTGCAACCAGTGGTGCTCGCCGTATCGGGCTCACTCGAAAAAGCAACGCTCAAGACTATCCGTAAGGCGCTCGAGCTCTCGCGTCGCTCGGTCTTTACCTGCGACATCCCACTCAACCTGGGTTATGTCTTTGGCATTGAGGGCAAGATTCCCGAACACCTACACAACGAGCTGCTCTTTACGCCGTTTAAGCCGCAGTCCAACCCCACCATCGACATGTCCCGTTCCATCCGCGAGCAGGTGCTGCAGCACGACAAGCTGCTCTTTTACCCTTACGAGGCCATGAACCCCTTCCTGGATCTGGTGCACGAGGCCGCCTACGACCCCGAGTGCATCTCACTGCGCATCACGCTCTACCGTGTGGCCAAGCAGAGCCGCCTGTGCGAGTCGCTGATCGATGCCGCCGAAAACGGCAAAGAGGTCACGGTGCTCATGGAGCTCCGCGCCCGCTTCGACGAGCAGAACAACATCGAGTGGGCCGAGCGTCTGGAAGAGGCAGGCTGCACCGTCATCTACGGCTCCGAAGGCTTTAAGTGCCACTCCAAGATCTGCCAGCTCACCTATCGCGAGGGCATGGCGCTTACACGCCTGACGCTGTTGGGCACCGGCAACTTTAACGAGAAGACGGCCAAGCTCTACAGCGACTTTATGCTCATGACCGACCACCCCGGCATCGGCGAGGACGCCAACCTGTTCTTCCGCAATCTGTCGCTGGGCAACCTGCGCGGCGACTACCGCTTCCTGGGCGTGGCACCCGTGGGCCTCAAGCCGCTCATCATGCGCGGCCTGGACCGCGAGATTCAGCGCGCCCTTGTCGGCGAGCCCGCCCGTGTGTTCTTTAAGCTCAACTCGCTCACCGACCGCGAAGTCATCGACAAGATCGCCGAGGCATCGTGCGCCGGTGTGCGCGTAGACATGATCATCCGCGGCATCTCGTGCCTCAAGCCCGGTATTCCGGGCAAGACCGAGAACGTGCACGTGCGCTCCATCGTCGGACGCTTTTTGGAGCATGCGCGCGTCTATGCCTTTGGCGTGGACTCGGACATGATCTACCTGAGCTCGGCAGACATGATGACGCGCAACACCGAGCACCGCGTGGAGATCGCCTTCCCCGTGCTCGACCCCACCTGCCGCGCCCTGGTGCACGAGTACATGGGCATGCAGCTGCGCGACAACGTGAAGGCACGCAGCCTGACGAGCGACGGCACCTGGGTTCCCGTGGAGCGCAAAGAGAGCGAGAAGCCCTTCAACTCGCAGGAAGCCCTGCTGGAGCGTGCCTATCGCAACGCCGAGGCCGCCGCGCAGCAGCGCGCACAGGAAAAGGAGCACGCGGCCGAGGAAGCTATTCGGGCCGAGGTTGAGCGCGAGGCAGTTGTCGAGCCCATTGCCGAGCCGGAAGCAGTTGCCAAGGCAGAACCCGCGCTCGCATCCCAGCCTGAACCCGAGCCGCAGCCGGCCGCACACGAGGTCCAGAAGGTCCAGGCAACCGTCATAGAGCATGAGTCCGAGTCTGCCCCTCGGCCCCAACCGCAGGCGTCCAAGCCAGCGTCCGAGAAGAGCGCCCGCCGCGAGAAGCCCGCTGGCAAGACCAAGGCCATCGAGCGCCATCGTCCCGGTCGCGTGCGCATGGGACTGGGCCTGATCGGCCTAGGCCTTAAGACGCTCATTACCGGCAAGACGAAATAGTCGTTTGTAGAAGCAGTTTGTAGAAGCGTCCCGCATTTGAGGAAAGCCTCGGATGCGGGGCGCTTTTCCCTGCTACCATGGTGCGAACAACAACGCGAATGACAGGCAGGGATATGAAGCTCACTATAGAATCGATGACATACGGCGCCGACGGGCTGGCGCACGCCGACAACGGCAAGGCCGTCTTTGTGCAGGGCGCCGTGGCAGGCGACACCGTCGAGGCCGAGGTCGTACAGGACGGCAAATCGTTCATGCGCGCCCGCGCCACCGAGATTCTGGAGCCAAGCCCCGATCGCATTCAGCCTCCCTGCCCCTTCGTGGGCATCTGCGGCGGCTGCTCGTGGGGCAATCTCTCACGCACGGCACAGCTCGCCGCCAAGGAGCAAAACTTGCGCTCCACGCTCGAGCGCATCGGCAAGTTCGCTCCTGAGCAGGTCGATGAGTTGGTGCAGCCCATCCGCCACACCAAGGACGACTGGGGCTACCGCAATAAAATCGAGCTCGAACCGACCGTCGTCAACGGTCGCGTGCGCCTTGGCATGCACGGTGTCGACCCCAGCAAAATCGTGACCGTCGATGCGTGCCCGCTGTTCGATAAGCGTTTTCCCAAGGCGCTCAAATCGGTCGTCGGCGCACTCAACTATCTAAGCGGCAGCCATGACTTGGGGCTCGAACGCGTGGGCATTCGCGCATCGCGCCGCACCAAGGCACTCGAGGTCGCACTCTGGACGCCCACAGGCTCTTTTCCGCGCTCGCAGGTCTCCCGCGTGCTGGCGGACGCCGTTCATCCCACGAGCATCGTGCGTGTGATGAGCAAGGGCGAAAAGAAAGCCCGCCGTGTCTCCAAAGTCGAGATGCTCGCCGGCGAGGGCTCGTGGACCGAGAATATCACCGAAGGCCAGATGCGCTTATCTGCCCCGTCGTTTTTCCAAGTCAATACCAAGGGCGCCGAGATTTTGATTGAGCTCGTTATGGACGCCCTCGACCCGCAGGAAGACGAACTGGCCGTGGACCTGTACTGCGGTGCCGGCACCTTTACCCTGCCGCTCGCCCGCCGCTGTGATTTTGTCGCCGCCGTCGAGGCCTACGGCCCGGCCGTGCGCGACCTGCGTCGCAACCTGGAGATCAACAAGCTCGATAACGTCGACGTCATCGGCGGCGACGCGGTGCGCGAGTTCCCCGATCAGGACGCCGA
>USCS01000039.1 GCA_900552875.1 uncultured Collinsella sp.
TCAGGCCCACGCGGCAGGGCGTGCACTTGCCGCAGCTCTGGGTGGAGCACAGGTTGACGAGCGCCGCCGTAAACTCAACGGGACACGGGGCGAGCGAACTCACCGCCAGACGACGTCCGAGTGCATCGTGCAGGTCGTCCATGACGGCCTGAGCGTGGCTGCGTTCCATTACGTGCAGTCGAGCCATAAGATCCCCTCTCACATGGCAGCCCGGAGGCGAGGCCGGGCGAAATTGCTACACGCACAACACTGACCTAAAAAGTTGTTAGGTCTCCACGCAGTTCGGCAGGCGGTATGAAATGTCACCATCAGCGGTGAAAATGAACATTATCGCAGATAAATGCCATATTTGATAAAACGCGCTACCAAACGACAATGCCCCGCCCACGCAATCACGTGGGCGGGGCATTGCTTCAGGCATGCGGCCAGCGACCCTGTTGCTTTTACTTAAGCTCGGGCCAGTAACCCTTGTTGGCCTCGATCATGTCGTCGAGAACCTCCTTGGCGACCTTCATCGACGGCACGGTCTTGTTGAGCGTAAAGGCCTTAAGCGCCTTCTCGTACGAACCCTCGATCGTAGCCTCGACAATGAGCTTCTCGGAGTTCAGCTGCTGCATCATGAGGCCCTGCTGGAACAGCGGAATGTTGTCGCGGCTGATGACCTCGGGGCCGTTCTTGCCAATGTAGGCAGGCAGCTCGACCATAGCGTCGTAGGGCATGTTGGGGATGGCGCCCTTGTTCTCGCAAATGACCAGGAAGCGCTGCTTGGTGTCGTTCTTCAGAGCGATAGCCAGATCGGCAATCCAGTCGCCGTGGCTGCCCGCATAGAACGTGCTCTCGTCGATCTCGCCCGTCTTCTCGTAATGGTCGATACCATCAAAGAGGTTCTTCTCACGCGTCTCCTCAACCTCGTTAGCACGGGTGCGCTCGGGGTTGGAGTGCTCGACGAACTCCTTCTGCTGCAGGTAGTAGTTCAGATACGTGTTGGGCAGGTACTCCGGGAAGCACTCCATGATCTCGTACTCGCCCTTCCAGACGTAGTACCAGCTGCCCTTGGTGTGGCGGTTCTGCTCGGGGTGCTCGTCGACGGCCTCCTCGGGCTTCTTTGCCATGAGCGAGCCCATGCCCTTGAGGTAAGAGTCGGGCAGCAGAATCTCATGCTCCTTGATGTACTCGCGCAGCTGCGGGAGCACCTCCTCGCCCTTGTGGCGGATCGAGGTGAACCAACCAAAGTGGTTGAGGCCATAGTAATCGTACTCGACATCCTTCTTGTCGATATCGAGCGCGGCACAAACCACGTCGATGATCGCGATCGGCATGTCGCAGATGTTGATGATACGAGCGTTGGGACGCAGCACGCGGCAGCCCTCGGAGACGATAGCGGCAGGGTTGGAGTAGTTGAGAATCCAGTAGTCCTTCTTGGCGTACTTCTCAACGTCATCGATCAGCTCGACCATGGGGAAGATGGTGCGCATGCCGTAGGCAAGGCCGCCGCAACCGCAAGTCTCCTGACCCACGCAGCCGTGACGCAGCGGAATCTTCTCGTCCTGTTCGCGCATGGCGTAGCCGCCCACGCGCATCTGGGCAAACACGAAGCTCGCGTCGGTAAAAGCCGTCTTTTTGTCGGTGGTCACCGTGAGCTTGATGTCCAGGCCGAGGTCCTCGTGCAAAATCCAGTCCACGAGCACGCCGATCTTGCGCTGGCGCTCCTCGTTGATGTCGTACAGACGAATCTCGTCAACGTCGAGCTCGTCCTTGCGCAGGGCGATGGACTTGACGATGCCGGGGGTAAAGGTGGATCCGCCACCACACAGAGTAATGATCATTGTTTACTGCTCCTTCTCAATTGCGTTTTCGACCTTGTCGCGCATCTCGGCGACCTTCATGCCAAAGATGATCTGGATATTATTGCCGTTGCGGTTGATGCCGCTGTTGGGCACGTGGTTGATGAGGTCCTCATTGATGAGGTCCGGGTTCTTAACGTTCACGCGGAGACGCGTAAAGCAGTTCTCGAGCTCCTCGATGTTGTCCTTGCCACCAAGACCTGCGACCAGGTCGGCAATACCTGCATCGACGCCCTCTGCGGGAGCCGCGGCAACAGCGCCCTGCTTCACCGCGACAGACGCGGCGGCCTCGCCCTCGGCAACGGACTCGGCAAGCTCGGACTCTTCCTCGCGACCAGGCGTGTGGAGGTTGAGCTTCTTGATAAGGAAGGTGAAGAGGAAGAAGTACAGAGCGGCGTTGACGACTCCAAGCACCAGCATAACCGGCCAGTTGGTCTTATCGACACCGAGGACCAGGTTGGAAACCACGATGTTGATGATGCCGCCTGCAGTCGAAGCGGGCACGGAGAGGACCTTGAGCAGGACCAGGAAGATGCCGGAAAGAACCGAGTGAACGACAAAGAGCACGGGAGCGGCAAAGACAAAGAGGAAGTCCATGGGCTCGGTCACGCAGGAGAGCACGGCGATGATGATCAGCGGGATAATAACGGCCTTGGTCTTATCCTTGTTCCCCTTGTAAGCGGTGACGATAAAGGCGAGACCGATACCGATGTAGGGCCACAGGTTGTTGAAGGTGTAGCTGTTGAAATACGTACTATCGGAGAAGGGCTGACCCGTCATTGCCATCTCGGCAACACGGATGGGATAGGCGCCGGCAATAACCTGATCACCCAGCGTCAGGGTGCCACCCACATCGGAGAACTGGAACGGGGTGTAGATGAGGTGGTGCAGACCGGTGGGAACGAGCAGCTTGTTGAGCATGCCGTAGATAAACAGACCGATGTTGCCCGACTCCTTAATGATGCCGGCAACGGAGGAGATGGCACCCTGAACCGGAGGCCAAACGATGCAGAAGCCAGCGCCCATGATCCAGGAAATGATGATCATAATCAGGAACGGGAAGCGGACGCCCGAGAACATCGAAAGGGCAATGGGGAACTGCTTGTTCGAGTACTTGTTGAACACGGCACCGGTGATGCAACCAAGGATGATGCCGCCGAACACGCCGGTATCGAGCACCTGAATGCCCATAACGGTGGCCTGGCCGGTTCCGGTAAGACCGAGCATGCCGCTCGCATCGGCAAGAGAGCCGGTGGCGTTGAGCACGATGTTGTTAGCCTGCAGGAACAGGAAGAACGACATCAGGGCAATCAGCGAAGCATGGCCCTTGTTCTTCTTTGCCATGGCGCCGGCGATGCCCACGCAGAACAGAATCGAGAGGTTGTTGATGATAAACATCAGCGACTGATAGACAACGGCGCCCACAAGCTGGAACGGACCGGAGCCCAGTACGGGGACCAAAGCGCAGATGGTCTTGTTGGTCAGAATGATGCCCACGATGAGCAGGATGCCGGCAACCGAGAGATACATCATCGGCTGAACGATCGACTTCGCGAACACCTCCAACGGCGCTTTGAAATTGAACTTCTTTTTTGCGGTCATAGCGGTACTCCCCTTCCTTTTCCGCAAATTAAGACAGATGTGCCCTGGACAAGACCGCGAGCCTTGCCTTATATCAATCGATGTGTGGGCACGTTATGCCTAGAGACCAGGTTCTCCAAGCAGGTTAACAATGTGATATGCGAGATAACTCTTCTCAGCATCGGTAACGACAACGTTATAGGTAGACGACAAGTGGGCGGCTATGGCGTCCGCGCACGAGAATGCGCACGGATACGCCGTTTCATCGATTCGGAACAGCGCGTCTCCGTTGATTTGCCCTGCCGTAGGATCGAGCGCTCGCTGTGCGAAAAACTGCAGGTGACGAACGAAACGTTCGTAAGGCAGCGAGGTGTCATCGAGGGTCGTAGCATAGCGCTTGGAAACAATCGCGAGCACGTCGCGAACAAGCTGGACCGAGATGATTAGACGGTCAGAGCGCTGCGGCATGGTGGCGTTGACGATATGCAAGGTAATGAAACCCTGCTCCTCCTCGCTCATCTCAATGCCCAGATAGTCCTTAATAATCTGAAGGGCACGGCCCGCAAGCGCGTACTCCTTGCGATAGAACTGCTGGATCTCGAGCAGCAGCGGGTTCTCGCAGGGAACGCCTTTGCGCTCGCGATCGAGGGCGAGGCTAATATGGTCTGCGAGAGCGATGAGGATCTTGTCATTGATATCGACATTGAGCTCTCGACGAAGCATCTGAACGATATCCTCGGAAATCACGAGGTTGACGGTGGGGATGGACTCCAAAAGATGTGCCAAGCGGTCAATCGTACGCGAATCCTGAGAAGTTCCCTCCTGCAACGCGTAGGTCTTTTCGATCGACGCCTCGTCGATGGCATCGCCGGCATGACGGCCAAAGCAGAGGCCTCGACCGATGACGATGAGCTCGGAGCCATCGTCCGAAGTGACCATTGCGACGTTGTTGTTAAAAACTCGCTTGATAACCACGGTACCCACCATAAGAATTTACTCGGAAAGCCAGACGACAGGCTCTTTAACAGCAACAGGGCCGGAAGCATGCTCACGAAGAGTCGAGTTCTCCGAACGCTCGCACACGATAACGAAGACCGTGGGATCGAAGCCGGCAGCGCGAACCGCGTCGAAATCGACCTCGACGAGGGGCTGGCCCGCGTCGACATGGTCACCCTGGGCAACAAGCGCATGGAAGCCCTTGCCCTCAAGCTTAACAGTGTCGATTCCGATGTGCAGCGTCACCTGAGCAGAGCTGTCGTCGGACATGATGCCCAGCGCGTGCTCAGTCGGAAACAGCGCCGCAACGGTACCGGAAACAGGAGCGCACACCGTTCCCTCTTGGGGAACCACGGCAACGCCATCGCCCACTGCACGACTGCTAAAAGCGGGGTCATTGGTATTTTCTAGATTAACAAGCTCGCCGGAAATAGGGGCGAGAATCTCGAACTCGGAAGTCGCAGTCGCCTGCTTGTCCGAGCCACCCATAAGGCGAGAAAAGAAACCCATGGTGGCATGTCCCTTCATAAATATAGCCCAACCAAAATCAACCGAATGCATCCATAGAGACACACCCGTTCAAAGACTTTGGTTAGGCCCACGTCCGAGGGGACTCGGTAACCTTCCGCATTTCTTTTTACGGGGGTTATTGTAGACAAGCCCAAAGCCGGAACAATCATTATGACCGGCGAACGGTATTTTTTCTCCGATAAACGGTATTTAGGCGGCACTTAGGGACGTTCCTTTCCCGCCGGCACCCAGGGGCACTCCTCACTCTGGTGCATTGGGGACAGGTTTGTTTGCACCAGGTTGGTGCAGATTAACCTGTCCCCAATGCAGCAATTTCGTATGCGCTAGATGAAGAGCTCGCATTCCTTCCGCACGACGCAAACCTTGCTCAGCATCTGGGAAACAGCGGATAGCTTGTTGGGATCAAGCTTGCGAGCGCCTCGCGGACATACGGCAATGCAGCGCATGCAGGAGATGCACGCCTCGCCAGCTGCTCGTTTGGGGTCACCCTTGTCGATAGCACAAACGGGGCACGCCGCGGCGCATGCACCGCAGGAGACGCAATCCTCTGTTGCCTCGGGTGCCATGCGGTGACCTCCGGCTTGTTTATAAGGACGGTTGCCGGGAATAGAGGGCTCGGACGCATCCTCAGCCAACAGCTTTTGCTGAATTTGCTGCGCAAACTCTGCGAGCTGCGCCTCATCCTGCGCATCCGGACGACCGGCAGCAAACTGTCGCGCAATGGAATGTTCTGCAATGGCCGCAACTGCCGCGATCACCCGGAATCCCGCATGCTTCGCAACGTCCTCCAGCTCTACGAGCGTGTCCTCAAACGCGCGGTTTCCGTATACACAAACCAAAACAGCCCGAGCCCCGTTGCCGCGCACCATGCCCAACCGGTCAGCCACCACAGCCGGGATTCTACCGGCATACGCCGGCACAGAGATTACGGCCACGTCGTCCTCAGTCATCGAGACAGCGCTGAAATCTAGCCCGCTATCGGTCAGATCGACGGTAACGGTATTCTTGCCCAGTGCCCCGGCCACAAGGCCAGACACCTTCCGCGTTCCACCCGTCGGACTAAACACAATTTCGAATACGCTCATCGAGACACCCTCCCCTACGCCTGGCAACGCGTCAAGCCGCTTTCACATTCAGACAGAGTATACGGCGCATGGAGGGGGAGCTCCCCGTTTTGGTGCGCTAGGCAGCCCGATACACCAACCCATACTGCCCGCCTTTTCGGTTTGCATAATTCCCGGTACAGATTGCATATATTTACTGGATACCGCCGCGTTCTCCTGGGGTACCCCATCCTGGCCCGTGCAAAAAACGGAGTATTCTGCAACGTGACCGCGCCAGCACCGCCGCGGGTGGGCAAAACTGTAGGGCGCCGTATCATTTTAAGTCCCGACATGGCGAGAATGACGCGCCCCTGCTCCGGAAAACGGCGAAATCTGACTCGGAACGCTCGCTAGGGATATCCGAAGGCCACCGTTGGCGACGTCGAATCATATGCAGACAACTCGAACTGCAGAATACTCCAAAAAATGCACGGCGCACCCCATAGGACCCATTGCTGCATGGCGGAAAATAGGTCCTCAGCATCCCCCAGATGCATTCCCGAGAACATCACGTTTGAATTAGCAATGGACACGGCAAACAAAAGGGCCCGAGCGTTATTTGCTCGGGCCCTTAGCTTGTCTCACGCTAGCGCGCGATGCGCATCTTACTTGCGCTTGCCGCCGCCGTCGCCGGGGCGACGGGAGCTGCCACCGCGCTTGCCGCCACGGCTGTTGCCGTAGCTGCCACGGTTATCGCGACCGCCGGCACGGCCGCCACGGGAGCCGGCCTGGTTGCCGCCACGACCACCACGATAGCCGCCGCGCCGCTCTTCGCGGGTATCGTCGTAGTTGCGCCAGTCATCGCGACGATCACGGCTGGCACGCGGGTCACGACGATCGCGCGACTCGTTAGAACGACCAGCGCCGCCGCGGCCGCCATTGCCGCGAGCACCCTCGCGACGCTCGCCGCCGCGGCTACCGCGCTCTTCAAAGCGCTTGCCGCCACGGGACTCACCGCTGCGGGTGCCACGCTCGCCGCGACCCTCGCCGCCGCGACGCTCGTCACGGCCACCGCGCTCGTCATTGCGACCGGAACGACGACGATCGCCCGAACCACGCTTGCCGCCACGCGAGCCACGGCCCTCATCCTCGCGCTCAACACGGCGACGACCGCCGCGGTCCTCGTCCTCGCGGCGACGGCGATGCGCCTCGCCCTGGAACTGCTTGGCACGGCGCTCGGCACGGTTGCCGCGCGGGGCCTGCTCAACGACACCAGCACCGCCGCGCTCCTCGGCAGCCACCTCGCGGGCCACACTCTCCACGGCCTCATCCACGCGAGCCTGAACGCCCTCGCGCACGCGGGTCTTGCCGCCACGCTTGGGACGACTCGGACGCTCGCCGTCGCCGCGACGCTCGTCGCGACCGCGGTTGGAACGACCGGCCACATCGCCGTAGTCATCGCCGTTGCGCTTGCCGTCGCGACGTGCCTGCTCAAGCTTCTTCTTGCTCTTGGACTTGCCGCGCTTGGTCTTCTTCTTCACCTTAAAGGCCGCAGGGTCGCGCTCGGGATCAACCGCAGGCGGATTGGGGCCCACATGCAGGTCGCCGGCCTCATAGATGTCGGCGGTCTTGTCCATGAGCTTCTCGATCTCGTAGAACTCGTCCACGTCCTGCTCGGTCACAAACGTGATGGCCCAGCCCAGCTCACCGGCACGGCCCGTACGGCCAATACGGTGGATGTAGTCGGTCGGCTCGGCCGGCACGTCAAAGTTCACGACGTAGCGCACGTCACTAATGTCGATGCCGCGGGCAAGCACGTCGGTTGCCACCAGCACGTCGACGGTACCGTCGCGGAAGGCCGAAAGCGCGCGCTCGCGCTGGGCCTGGCTGCGGTTGCCGTGGATCGCGGCGGCCTTGATGCCCTTGCGCTCCAGACGACGGCAGCAGCTGTCGGCACGGTGCTTGGTGCGCATAAAGACGATAGTACGCTCCGGGCCCTCCTTCTTGAGAAACTCGGGCAACAGGTTGTTCTTGGCCTCGATGGACACCGGGAACACAAACTGGTCAACGGTGTCGGCGGTCGACGTGGCCGGCGCGATCTCCACGCGGGCCGGGTCGCTCACCAGGTCGGTGATCTCGCCCACGGCCTCCTCGTCGAGGGTCGCCGAGAACAGCAGCGTCTGACGCTCTGCCGGGGTCTCGCGCACAATGCGGCGGACGGCGGGTAAAAAGCCCATGTCAAGCATGCGGTCAGCCTCGTCGAGCACCAGCACCTTGACCTCGTCCAGGTGGCAGGCACCCTGCTCGATCAGATCGACCAGACGGCCCGGCGTGGCGACCAGAATGTCGCAGCCGTACTTGAGTGCCGCGGTTTGCGGCTTGTAGCTCACGCCGCCCACGACGGTCACGGCAACATGACCGGTGACGTCGGCGATTTTGCTTGCGACCTCGTCGATTTGCTGGGCAAGCTCGCGCGTAGGGGTGATGACGAGCATCACGGGGCCGCGGCCGTTGCCCTCGGGCTTTTTAGCACCGCGATGGCGGTTGCGGCCGCCGCGCTCGCGCACGGGCTTGGGAGGAGCGATGTGTTCCAGATTGTTCATGGTCGGCAGCAAAAAGGCGGCCGTCTTGCCGGTGCCGGTCTGAGCGGCGGCAAGCAAGTCGCGGCCCTCGAGCACCACGGGGATCGAACCGGCCTGCACGGGCGTCGGCGCCGTGTAGCCCAGGTTCTCGATAGCACGGAGCATCTCGTCCGAAAGTCCCAGCTCGTCAAAGGCGGGCAGGCTCTCGGTGGCGGACTCGACGGCCTGGGCAGCATTGGCCTCATCGGCGGCATCGAAGGCAGCCTGGGTCATGGCCTCGCGGGCCTCGTCCAGAATCTCGGCGTCCGTAACGTCGGATACAGAATTACGCATATGTTGTTGTTCCTTATCTGCACGCGCAATGGGCACGGCATGCGGCCGCGCGGGCGTGCTTGGTAGTGCGCTAATACATACAAAAACGGGTGCGCACAGAGAGGACGTTGCTCAGCACGCTGGCGATCGCTTTGGCAGCTCTATCACGCGCCGTCCAGACGCAGCAGCTCTAAGCGATGGAGCAGATTCGCCGCCGGTTAGTATACCCGTGCTTCGCATGCCCCCACGTAAACCACAGATGACGAGGTGGACGAGGTGGGCCCGGCTGATTGTCTCAATCTGTAACAGCTGCGGGACAAAACCGGGTCCTAATTGTTATAGATCAAGACAGAGGGGGATTTCCGTCCAGTCCAAACCAAATCTCTCAGTCTTCCTGCAATTTCGAACATGTGGCCTATAATGTTGCTTTGGTTACGCTATATATTGCGCAGCCATTTAATACGTCGCCCACCGGGGGCCATTAATTCCTATCGCCATATTGGCTAGGAAGCAATCAAAGGAGGTATCCGTGGCAGCAGAGACGCCTTGCTCGGTCCTCTATAACGATATTCGCTCGTTCGGCGGTCTTAAACATCTCGAGATCGCCCGAATGCTCATCAATGGAAACTCTTATCTCGGCAGTACCCTGCTCGAGAAATGCTCTTCCAACCGCTCGTATCTCACCCGTTACATCGTCCATCGCAAGCCTGACCAGTGCGCGCCCTCCATCTACAGCGACTTTACCGTCACCACGCTCAACCTTTCCTCGGCAATCTGCAGCAAGCTCGGCGGCGGCGAGTCCGCCTATCGGGCAATCGCTGAGCACTATCGCGGTCCGGCCGCCAACGAAATGATGTCGGCTCTCGCCAGCTACAAGCTGGACAGCCGCCTATATGCAAATGCCCTCAATCGCATCGACAACTTTGACGGCAATGCCATGCGCGAGAAAAGCACGCTTTACCTTATGCTCTTTGTGGCAACGGGGGCGCTCGCCGATCCCGTTCAGGGCGTGGCCACCGTCGAGCGCTTTTGCGACAGCAAGACGGGCGGGCATTTTGGCACCACCGAGACCACCGTCGGTCGTAGTTTTTTGAGCAGCTTGGATCAACCGCGCGCCGTCGCTCCCAACCTCGGCTTGCTTAGGACGCACGCCGGAAACAGCGTTGACATGCAAATCCATCCCCTCACACGCGATCCGCGCGGCACCGTGATTGGTTCTTTGCCCAAAACCTCGCCCAGCATCACCGATGTGGACGCCGACGCATCGCGCGAGCATCTTCGCATTTGGCTTGAGGGTGAGCACTGGTACGCCCAGGGCCTTGGATCGACCAACGGCACGGTACTCGAATCGGGTGCAGGCGACGGCGATATTGTGATTGAGCCGCCGCGCGACCAACGCGAGCCTGGCAAGATCTATCCCCCGGTGGAAATAGCCAACAGCGACAGGATCCATCTGGGTCTCTACACGACATTTCTCGTCATTGTGGACTAGCGCGGACGGCGATCGAAAGACGGCCGCGTCCGTCTTTCGTCTTCTACCTTCTGCGTCGTAAACGACAATGCTCAGCAGTATACGTGGGCAGTGCGGCTATCATGGTACTTTACCGATATCCGCACTGCTCACGTATACGCGCGGCAACCCATGCCAGACAAAGGAACGCCATGGATACTACCGATAGCGCCTATGGCGACAAACTCATCCGTCTTGACACGTTCGATACCGCCGTGGC
>USCS01000040.1 GCA_900552875.1 uncultured Collinsella sp.
CTCCCCCGTTGCCAGCGCGCCGATCTCAACACCTTCCTCACTCGGCTGAATCCAGCGCGGGGCGCTCACCACGTAGCCGTTTTGCACGCGCAGCAGTCCCAGCGGATGCGCCGGCGCGACCTCGTGCTCGCCCGACTTGGAACCAAGGCGGGCGTGAGAGCAAACGGCATAGGGAACGAATCTTGCGGATGTACTCCTCGACGTCAGGCAGGTAAGCCCCACGAAGTCACCGGGGAGGCCCAAGCGGCCCGGCACCACTTCCAGATTCTGACCAGGGCGAGTCGTTCGCCGGTGGCTGAAGGCTCGCTCCCACCCAAAAGGGGAGATTCGCGTTGTTCCCCAATCGCTCTCGCATCTTTCATTTTGCTCGAGGTGGGCTATAAAAACTTTCCTGGTGAAAGGCGGCGATTGGTTTCCTTTCTTTCTAGAGGAGCGCGCCTGTAATCTGTTTTCATCCTAAATCAAGTTAAGATCGGACCTTCCAGAGGCAAGTCGACTCAAACTGCGAGGCTCCATGTTGGAATAAAGAGCGCTGTCGAAGTGCCAACAACACAAAGCTTGCCAGTCTCAAATAGAACCTTTTGGGAGTCCGATTGGGCCGCACACCGAATCCCCGCTGGTGGTTTTTTATAGCTGCGCAACAATAAACAAGGTTAGTGCCAGTCCAGCATGAAATTGAGAAACGTATGCATTTTTTCTCAGTAAGTGATCGTCGTTACTGCTTCGATGAGGTCACTCGCAATTGCTTTCAGGTTGACCAAGCATCAGAAGATGCGCTTCGCATATTTGAAGCATCGGGAAGAACGGTCAACTCGAAGTTGCTAACAAAGTCACTTGCTGCGAAAGGCTACGACCAAACGACCATAGCAGAACTTGAAGACGACATTGATGAGTATCAACGATTGTCTGAGCGGACTTTCTTAACAAAAGACACGCCTCGAAAACTTAGATCCATCGAACTCCACGTTTCACATGCATGCAACCTTGGTTGTAGTTACTGTTTTGCCGGTAAAGGAGATTATGGAACGTCTCCTCTGCTGATGACAGACGAGATAGCCTTCAAGGCGGTCGACTACCTCGTCGCAAGTTCATCGGAAAACGAAACGCTTGCGATCGTCTTTTTTGGTGGGGAACCCATGATTAACGAGCCGCTGATATGGAAAACGGTCGACTATTCAAAAAGAATATACCCCAATAGAAACTTTACCTATTCTATTACGACCAACGGAACGCTTTTGAATGACACTGCTGTGAATTCTTTCAAGGAGCACGGGTTTTCTGTTCTGATTAGTCTCGATGGTACAGGATGCAAGCACGATGCATCGCGCCCGTACAAGACGGGAGGCGGCTCTTTCTCCGATATCGACAAAAACGTTCGTCGTTTTTCCGAGTCGTTCCCCTTCGGCGCAAGAGCGACCTTAACAAATAATAACTGTAACCTTGTTGAAGACTATCTTCAGTTTAAAGAGATGGGCTTCAGAAGGATTTACTTCTCGCCCGTGAGCTCATTCGATGAGAATATCAAACTCGACGAACACTCATTAAACAAAATCAGGGCGGGCCTAATAGATTTGGCGGATCAATATCTCAAACAGATTGATCAAGGGGAAAAGCCCTTGTTTAGAACATTGAAAACTGCAGTTGATTTGATTATGAGCAACAGGATCGCCTTTGTCGGATGCGGGGCTGGCAGGCGTTTTATTTCCGTGACTCCCGAAGGGGACGTATACCCCTGTCACAGGTTTGTCGGGATGATGCGATTCAAAATGGGCAACATCGTCACCGGAATTGACGAAACTAGGTATATTGAAAACTGGAGTCAGGGTGTCGAAAAAAGAATTGACTGTACGGACTGTTGGGCTCGGTCTTTCTGTGGTGGGGGCTGTAGCTGGGAGGCTGCAGACGAGCACGGCTACTTGCCCAAGAGTCTACACCCTGCATCATGTGAATATAGAAAAATGTGCTACGAGATGGCTTTTGACCTTATTTCCCGCCACTCATCTTCGCAGGAGAAAAATCAACGAGAAGCTACTGTATCGGAATAAGCGGTTCAGCGCATTGCTGTCACCATTGTGGAGGTGTTCGTTCTTCTGATTACCGTCTGCGAAGCTTATTGCTACGTTCGCCGAAACCATTCTAGAAATATGGTGAACTAGACATCTTGGTTTGTTATACACAATATTGAGGTTTTTCTGCACTCAAAGGGAGGTAGTCGTGAAGCATATTCATCCGATTAATCCAGGAAGTGGCGACGAGGCAGGCGTGAAGCCGATGTCTTTTGACTGCCTCTTGGGCATTACTGACATCTGTACTGTTTATGATAAAGCAGATGGCTGTGGTGCATACGATTACTGCGACTATGACATGGATGGCGGCAGCATCTGCGTTGTAGATCACTGTGGCATTGATCAAACGTAGTCTCTAATTGGATTAAGGTGAGGAGCTGTTATGAAGCATATCCATCCTGTTGGTTCAAATGAACATCCTCCCGTTGAGCCTTGTTGTCTTGGAGTTGATATATGCAATTTTTACGACATCGCCGAGTGCCCTGTTGCGGATTGGTGCTATGTCGATAAAGAATCAAGCTGTGTTTTGCCAGCAGATTGGTGCGATCCAGTTGACGAGTAGTTTTGTGGCTAGGAACTATTTGGTCCAATTCAGAATAAGATGGGAACAAATACCAAAATCTCGTGTCTGGGAGGAGTTATGCCATTATTGCAAGGTCTCGTTGGATTAGCCTTTATACTTGCGTTATATCTGGCACCTTTTTTAATTCTATTCTTCATTATCCGACTCTTTCTTCGGAGAAAATAGGAGTGTCACGCAAACATTAGCGTAGCTTTCTTCCAATATGAGCCGAGCATTGGCAAGTGGAATAAGAAGCCCGACCGTTCGCCACATGAAAGTGATCGGACGGGCTTCTCTATTTAACCCGGGCCGCCACCCATAGCGGCTTTCCAAGCGTATTCTCAGTGCAAAGCAATCGTCAGTTTAATCCTATGCGCTGATACCGCATTTCATTTGTTCGGCTCGAATTCTACGGCCTTGTAACCCTCGCACTCTCCGGCAAACGGATTGAACACGAAGGCAGAGATGATGTGTGCGTGGACATCGAGGCTGCTGTAGGCAACATACTGGGGCATGGACCCCCGCTGCGCGTGGCATGCGGCCCGGCATATTCATTGCCGTCCAGCCCCGTGTAGTTGCAGCAAAGGGTGGAACCTCAATGCTCAGCTCATGTTGTCCGTGGGACACGAGAATTGTAAGTACACTTTGGTGTGATTCTCACGATGATACTGAGCCACCTGGAATAAGATACGTCGCGACAACACTTCGCTTCACCTCTGTCTCGACAAGACAACGTAGACTAAAGTTTCCTTTAGTAAGAGAATGAGAACTATATCTGAAAGCGTTGCGATGGCGTGAAGGCACCGAGTCCGAACCGACTGAATGCTACGTGCATCTGCATCGCTTTTTTGTTATCTCTGTCAGTTGGGTAGCACTACACTTGTCAGCATTTACCCTGGTACATGCTGCCTAAATCCACTACCCCTTCTACCGCGCCGACCATCTCGTCATCGTGAGAGACAATGATGATCAGCTGGCTTTGCTTGTTGCGCTTAACATAGGCCGCAAGCTCGGCGCGGCTTACAGCGTCTAACCCAGTCGTGGGCTCGTCGAGCACCAAAACTGACGACTTGCGTGAAAGCGCCGACCATAAGTACACGCGGCGCAACTCACCGCCCGAAAGCGCGGAGCAACGTTTCCCGAGCAACTCCTTCACGCTGTTTTCCAGCGAAGGTAGGTCATCTACACCCCGGTGATAGGGAGAAAAGGGCGTGTCGAAATACTCTAACAGCTCTTTCACCGTTTCGTCCGGCGCGAAGCACGACTGTGGGCAGCACGATATCTCTCTCGCACGTATGTAATCCAAGTCGCATTCTTCGATTGGCACACCGTTGTATTTTACTTTGCCTTTCGATGAATATAGCCCGAGCATCAAGTAAAGAAGTGACGTCTTGCCTCTTCCGTTTTCCCCAACTATGCAATATGTACCAGGACCGGAAAACTTGAAAGAAAACCCGCCGAGGACCCCTCGGACAGATCCGTCTGGAAGGGCAACCGAGAATTCCAAATCAGATACCGAAATGTCATTTATTCCATCAAGTTTCGCCAAATCGGTCCGATTCCACCCCGATCTCGCCTTTTCCCTCGTCGCGATAGCCGTCCTATCCCATGATGCTTTGGCGTCCTGATAGGATTTGAACAATGACATCATACTTTTCAAAGTCTTAAAGAGAACCGCGAAGTATGTACCGATGATAGTGTACTCGCCTATTGACATAGTTCCGTTAATGATTCGTACTCCGGAAACAACAAGTATCACCGCTTGAAACAACGCTGCGAAAAGACCATCGAGCGATGTCAGAGAATATGATAGCTTTCCGGAGCGCAAAACTTTGGGAAAATAGCTCTTAAACCCAGCATCGAGCGCTTGTTCGCTCTTGCCGTACGAAGATGTCAGTTGAATGTTGAGAATCTGATTAAGCTGCGATGCAATTGCGGCGTAAAAGGCGCTGTCCGCCTCTTTCTTCTCATACGTGACCCTATACAAAAGTTTCCTCAACCCAGTAATTACACAGAAATACACGATGAGGAGAATGATGGAAAACACCGCGAGAGTTGAATCAATTGACCATATGATAAGCAATACGATGGGAATGGCTACAATGGACAGTGGCGCACTGATAAAATTCGCCAAAACGAAGGATGAGACCACGCTGGAGTCGGAAATAATCCGTTGCGTTGTATAGGCTGGATCGATGGTCCGACTCACCAAGTAATCGTCTCTTTCAAAACGCAAGACGGCCTCCCTGAGAAGATCAAAGGAAAGTCTCGTGGTTATGCGAATGGAAAGTGTTCCTGCAAAATAAGTAAAGAGGGTGGAGAAAACTCCTATTGACGCAACCAGGAGCGCGAAGAGTACGGCGTCTCTTTCGCTGCGGTTACCGAGAAGAAAATCTAAGAATTTCCCGTTCACGTATGGCATGGCATAGGAGAGAGCGGTTCCAATCACCGTGATAGCAATGAAGACGAAAGCCCCTTTTGCTCTGATGAACCTCGAGAGAACGCATCGAATCAAGGAAGGCCCCAATCTACCCGCCACAAAACATCAATCACTGATACCTTACACCTCAACACAACAGGAGCGAAGATTTGCCAATGAGACTGCTTTAAGATTGCCTTGGGCCAATACGATCTCAAGCTCTTCCTACAAGAGAGTCGGAATCGGACATCTCCTCCGACGAACCTGGCAATCGGGCGGTTGAAATATCTTTTTCAACCGCCCGATTGCCACAATAGATTTGAGCATCCGCCAACAAACGTCCGCGTTTTATACCCATCAAATCCTTTGCCTTTTGTCGTCTAGACTAGAAAAATCGCTCGAAATAACGCAACCGGCCTGCTCGCTTGAAGAAACCTAAGCCCGTAACGTAGATGTGCAAACTTCCGAAACGCCTTGCGCGGCATAGTGCGTATAAACTTCGTCAACCGCCTCAGAAATATCTGAGTATCGCGCCGGGTCAAAAGCATACGATGTCGCAGCTATACCCTGCACCCATTCGGAACGCGGATTAATTGAATAGCCACACAGCATCATCATACATGCATCTAGACCTGATTTCCCAAGTATCCGACGTATTGATGAGAGCATCGCGGGTCGCCCCTGCACCATCGTCGTCACCCCTATTAGCAGTATTTACCGTTTTTCTCTAAATGCGTATCGCCACCCTTAAGAATACGAAGTGTTTTATCCAGACCCGATTGTCCTCCATCTCAAACGAAGGGATAAGGAATCTCATCCGGAATCGGCAGTAACGGAGGATTCACAACGACAAGCGAAAAACATGAGTCATCTCTCAGAGGGGAGTAAAGGCTCCCCTCAAGCACCCTAGTTTCGTCATCCAAAGAGTTGATGGCAGTGTTTTTCTTACAAAGGTCGACAACAAAAGGGTTGATTTCTACAGATGTTACATCCATGCCACAGTTGGTAAGTATCAGGCCCTGTATTCTGGGGCCAGAACACAAATCGAGAGCCTTCCGTGCGCTCTGCGGTGTAAGGCGCCAATCTCAGCAAATCTGTCCCACAATACTGCGCTGAAGAACAAGACGGAACCCCTGAGCCAAACTCCCCTATACCTTATTAAGGCTAAGACAGGCAAGTTCACGCACCCGGCATATTCCAGAATAACATCCTATTGTTTTAGATGCTCTACAAGCATGAACAGCCGCGAATCGGAAAGATCTTCTAGTTTCGCCCCGACTGACCGCCAAGGGCCAAAATGGCCCCTCCATCCCCGGGCGACTGGCTCTGGCGCGCCAAGGAGTGTCCCCAAGTGCCGGCAGAAAAGGAACGTCCCCATCTGCCGGCTAGAGGGCACCGAAGAGGATGGCATAGGTAGTGGATTCGCCGAGCTTGAGCTCGTCGCCGGGATTGAGTTGGGCGGAACGGCCGGGCTCGACCTGAATGCAGACGCGCGTGGCCCCGTTTACCACCACGGTTCCGTTGGTGGACGACAAGTCCTCGACGTGCCAGATATTTTGAGCATCGCACCAGATATGGGCATGGCGGGCCGAGACATCGTCGCCGACGTCGGTAATATCGCCCTCGCCAGTGGCCAGCGCGCCAATCTCAACACCCTGCTCACTCGGCTGAATCCAGCGCGGGGCGCTCACGACAAAACTGTTTTGTACGCGCAGCAAGCCCAAGGGGTGCGCCGGGGCGGGTTCGCGTTCGCCCGCGGTCATCGACATGCCAAGCGAACGCGGCGTGGATGTGCCTCCGCCACAGGTCGCGTGCGCGTAGTCGATGGCATAGTTCACCGAGGACCGCACATCCGCCGAACAACCGACGGCGACAAACAGCACCAGCACGGCCTCGGCGCGCTCGGCGGGCATGAGTTCCGCCGCCTGGGACAGGCGATCGAGCGCGTTGCGATAGAGATTCGTGTCCTGGTGGCACTCTTCGAGCGCGCGTACCATCGGTTCACCTGCAGGACCGCACACCATATTGATCACAGCCGTGGAGTCCATGGGATTGCGCTGGCGCAGGGCCAGTTGCGACATAATACGCGCAGCCGAGGTACCGTATTCGGCAAAGTAGCGCTGCTGAAGCGTGCCGACCGGCGCGCGAACGATAAAGCGGGAAACCCAAGAGCGATCGGCGGCTCGGCTCTGCGGGCTGCGGCCGTCGGCGAGCGGACGGGACGAAAGCACCAAGCCGCACAGCTCGATATGGCTCAGATGCGCCGCGCGCTTAAAGATGTCAAACATGGCCCCGCATGGGGTGAGCTCAACTTGAGATGCCATGACCTAGGCCTCCTTGGTCGTAGAAATAGAATCGGACGATACTTCGACAGGTCCGCCAAAAGTACGGGCAGCTGCGGCTCCACCGGCAAGCGGAGTCGCCATCTGGGCTTTTGTGCGTCGCGGTGCCGAAACGGGAAGTTCAAAGGCAAAGCCCATCGCAAGCAAAAACCACGTAAGCGTATAGGTTGCAACCAGAGCGGCAACAAGGCCGCCCATCACGGCGCGTTGGGAAAATACGCTACATGCAGCCACAACCAGCACCGGAACCTCGCAGGCAGAAAGCGCAAGCACACCCTGCAGGAACCCCGAGCGCCGATTGCGCGCAAGTGCCCCCGCGGCAACGCCGGCTATGCCTGGCAGCGCCAAAGCCAGTGCGGCAATAATACCCGGTAGCGACCCAGACCACACGAGCGATCCCAAAATCGCCGTCACGCGAGCGCCCGACGCCAGCAGCGCGGCCGAAACCACGACCACAGCCCAAACCACGCTGCAAACGACCGCCGCACCGATCATCAGCGCGCGACGAACCGCGCGGCCAGACGCATCCATGGGGCACGGCGTGAGCGGCTCGCCGCGGAGCGAACGACCGACATTTTGCGCATAGTGGTCACAAAACGCCGAGAGCGCCGCCTCGACCGCCGCCGGCTCGGGACGATCTTTTTGATGGCTGGACAGACAGGCCATCACCACGTCGAACAGCTGGGCATCGACAAACGCCAGCGCATCGCGTAGCTCTTCGGAATCCGGCTCAAGCCCTAGCTGCTGGGCCTGCTCGGCCGCGGCGAGCGCCACATCGGGCTCACGACGAAGCAGCTGAGTCAAATCGCAACCGGGCGCATGGGCACCAATGGGATAGTCGGGCCGCGTGTCCATCTTGAGACGGTAGGGGCTCGCGATGTCGCGCGTCTTTTTGCGCGAACCCGAGGTGCCCGAAGTGCTCGGCGCGGCTTCGTATGGCGCGACGCCGGCAATGAGCTCGTAAACCGTGCTTGCCGCGGCATAGACGTCAATCGCCGGCGACATACGCAAAGCGCGTAGGTCGGGAATATCGTCAGTGAGCATCTCGGGCGGGGCGTAGGCAACCGTCGCGCGACGCAGCGTGGCATAACGCTCCGTAAACGACGCCTTGCCGCCGGTACCGGCCACGGCCGACGCAGGCTCAAGCGCCAGCGACGAGCCAAAGTCGATCAGGCACAGGTCAAAGGTGCCCTCGGCAAGCTGCCGGTCAAGCGGTAGACGCGCCGTGCGCACCATAATATTAGCGGGCGAGATATCGCGATGGACAAAGCCCTCGCCCACCAGGCTCATACGGCAGAGCAGATCGAACAGGTCGCGACCCAGACGCGCCGCCACAAGCGGCGACAGGCGTCCGGCATCGTCCACGGCAAGTCGCGAACGCAAGCGGGCAAGCGTCTCGCCCTCGACCCATTCCATGACAATTGCAGGCACACCGTCGACCTCGCCCCAGCCATAGAGGCGGGGAAAGCCCTTAAGGCCCGAAAGGGCGCGATGGCATTCGTATTCCTCGCGAAACGCCGCCTCGAACTTGGCGACCAGCGCCTCGTGAGTTGCATCGTCGTCAAACTCATCGCGCGTCGGCAAGATGAGCTGCTTGAGTGCCACGGCCTCGCCTTGGGCGTTGATGGCACGCGTCACGCGGCCGATACCGCCACGGCGCATGGTGGCATCGTCGGCAAACAGCATCGTAAAACGACGCAGATAGGCAGGCAGTTCGTCCTGACCGAGCGCAATGGCCGGCTCAAACCCGTCGACACGCGCCAGGCGCAGGCCGACCATGGGATCGCGACCGAGCGATTGTGGTGTGGTGGATGCAAGATCGGTCATCATAGGGCAAGCGCCGCCACGTTATTGTTGAAGTTACCGAGCGCGACGTCATCATCGCCGTAATGGCCGACCCATTGACATAGGTTGGTATAACAGCCCCACAGATTGGCATACTGCTGATACCACTTTGACCGGGGCGAGAATGTCTGACGACCGAACTCGGCTCGAATGACAAACATCTCCCCGACCAGGCTGTCGCACGGCCTGGGATCTCCCGTAGAGTTATAGGTCGAGACCACGTCATTGGCACGAGAAACGTAACTGTCGAGCATGTTGTACTTGGTCACAAGCCAACTGTGAATGCTCTCTTCCTCAGCAGCGGAAAGGCCACCGGAGTTTGCATCGTTGTCAGTGTTGCCGCCCGTCGAGCCGCCGTTTCCAGACCCTCCGGTAGAGGAACCCGCCCCAGAGCCGCCGCCCGAACTCGATGAATCCGAACCGGAGCCAGAAGTATCCGAGCTACCGGGCTTTCCGGACTGCTGGGCGTCCTGCTCCTTCTGCCGCTCGACCTTATTCACCGTTGCCGCCACGCTATTGTTGGACAACCGATCGATGATCTTGGTGTTGGTGAGCACGATGGTTTTGCCGTTGGCAAGCGTGACTTCGTTGTCCGGGGCCTCGGCGCCGTCCGCATCGTCGGTGCCAAACACAATATGCGCGACCACACTTGCCCAAGCATATCCAGTCGTGGTACCCAGGTCACTTTTGACCTCATGCCCCACGCGCGGTTCGCGTGCGGCATGCGCCTGCATCATGGACGGCACGGTCATGCCATAGGCAGTAACGCCAGCTATGACCAGCACCAGCGAGCACGATAGCAGTGCGTACGCCCGCGGCGCCAAGCCCAGTCGGCGTCGCATGCGCACCGCGGCGCCGCGCTTTGTCTGAGTACCACCGGGCCGCATGCGTTCTCCTCCAAGAAAAACACGCCGCTCAGAAGCGGCGCATTCATTCAAATCCATATTTGAGTGTATCAGCGAACCCAAAAGGTTGCGCAACGAATGGGCAAATTAAGGATGCGAGCGGAAGCATCCATGCGATAAGCGGATACGAAGCATCTTTGTTGCACAACAAACCCACAGTCGCTCGGGGAAATTATGACTACCCCGTGCGTCGCGAGGAAAACATACGGCAGGAGCAGGCTCGCCACCTAAATCGCGC
>USCS01000041.1 GCA_900552875.1 uncultured Collinsella sp.
CCGGAGCAGGTTGCGGACTGTCCGCAGAGTTATACGGGCAAGTTTTTGGCGCCGTTGCTCAGGCGTGACCGGGAGCGTCAGGCTCAACTTGATGCTCAATAAATAGGCGATTCAGTTTATGGGCGCCATCGACTCCTTGTGATTCGATGGCGCTTGCTGTGTCGAAGTGACGTATGCAGCCGAATTGGACATATACTTAATCTTTACGTCCGAATGCGAGGGAAAGGATATGTCATGGCAAAGGCTGTAAAGACGCCAAAAACCAATGCGATGCGCGAGCTGGAAAGCGCCGGCATTTCCTATGTTCTACATACGTACGAAGACGATGGTGATGAGTCGGTGGGCCTGGGGGTCGCGATTTCGGAGCAGCTTGGCGAGGAGCCCGGTCAAGGATTTAAGACTTTGGTCTGCGTGACACCGTCCAACGACTATGTCGTGTGCTGCATCCCTGTTGCCGACGAGCTCGATCTAAAGTCCGCCGCGCGTGCCGCGGGGGAGAAGTCCTTGGCCATGATGCATGTGAAGGATTTGCTTGCGGCGACTGGCTACGTTCGCGGCGGCTGCAGCCCGGTCGGTATGAAAAAACGCTACCGGACGCTCATTGATGAGACATGCGTCCTTTGGGATACCATTTTTATTTCGGGAGGCAAGCGTGGTTATCAGCTCGAGCTTGCACCCGATGATTTAATTGCATTTTGCGGGGCGACGGTTGCCGCGATTACGAGAGAGGACTGAGCGATGCCGCAGGAAGAATTGAAGCGCGGAGCTCATTTTGCAAAAGAATCTGCGCCTCAGACACCCTCATCCGAAGCTTCTTCGTCGCGAGATGACACTGACGACATGGGCTCGTCGGACTACTCCACGGTTGGTCGTTCTGCCGGGCTTATGACCATCCTGACTATCGTGTCTCGCGTCACCGGTTTTATCCGCACGTGGGCAATGGCGGCCGCTATCGGCATGTCGCTGCTCTCGTCCTCCTATCAGGTCGCCAACAACCTGCCCAATATGCTCTACGAACTCGTGATGGGCGGCATGCTCGTGACGGCGTTTTTGCCCGTGTACATGGGCGTGAGGCGTGAGCAGGGTCGCGAGGCCTCGAACGAGTACGTGGGCAACCTGCTCGGCATTCTGCTTTTAGTGCTGGGTGGCATTTCGTTGCTGGGGACCGTGTTCGCCCCGGGCTTTATCTGGACGCAATCGTTCCTTTCGGGTGACGGTGGCAGCATGGATACCGCTGCGTTCATGTTCCGTTTCTTTGCCATCCAGATTCTGTTTTATGGTTTGGGCTCGGTGTTCTCGGGCGTTCTCAACGCACACCGCGACTACTTCTGGTCGACGTTTGCCCCGGTCCTCAACAATGTGATCGTCATTGCGAGCTTTATGGGTTTTGCGCCCGTGTCCGCACAGTTTGGCGAACGTGCCGGCATCATCTTGATTGCGGCCGGTACGACCCTCGGTGTCTTTGTTCAGATGGCATGTCAGATTCCCGCGCTTGGCAAGCACGGCGTGCATCCCCATATCCATATCGACTTTAAGGACCCCGCGCTGCGCCAGACGATTGCGCTCGGTATCCCGACGCTGCTCGCCACGGTGTGCATGTTTGTCTCGACTTCTATCACCAACGCTGCCGCGCTGGTGGTCCAGCCCGAGACGGGTCCTTCCGTCATCGCCTATGCGCGCCTGTGGTACACGCTGCCCTACGCGCTGATTGCCGCCTCGCTTTCGACGGCGCTCTATACCGAGCTCTCTCATGACGCACAGGAGAAGGATTACGACAGCGTTCGCACGGGCATTTCGCGTGGCGTCGCCCAGATGCTGTTCTTCCTGATTCCGTTCGCACTGTACCTGATTGTCTTCGCACGTCCGCTCAATATGATCTACTGTGCTGGCAAGTTCGATGAATCCGGCGTGGCTCTGGTGTCCGAGTACCTTGTCTACCTGGCGCTCTCGCTGCCGCTCTACGGCGTGGTCGTGTTGATGCAGAAGAGCTTCTCTGCCTTGCTCGACATGAAGCCCTATAGCCGCTATTGCCTGTATTCCGCCATCGGCCAGGCCGGCTCGGTTCTGCTGTTTGGCGTTGTGCTGGGCTTCGGTATGCCGGCAATCGCGCTTTCGTATGTCGTCGACTACGTGATCTTGGTCGGCTGTTCGCTGTGGTGGCTGCGTCGTCGCCTGCGTGGCCTTCAGGTCAAATCTATCCTACATGGCGGTTTCTTTGGCCTTTTGCTCGGTGGCCTAGGTGCTGCCGCAGGCGCCGGCGTCATGTGGGCGCTTGAACACTTTGTCGGGGCACTTGGCGGCTCGATTCTGATTACTCTTGGCTACGTTTGCGTTGCGGGTGTCGCCTCGCTTGTTGTTACCTTTGGCCTTGCCGTCGTCCTTAAGATGCCCGAGGTCTCGGCGCTGCTTCGTCGCAAGTAGGTGCGCGTGGCCGGTCACGACAACATACCAACGCTTGCCGAGCAGGTTTCGCGCGTTCCCACACAGCCCGGATGCTACCTTTGGAAGGATGCCAAGGGCGATGTCATCTACGTGGGCAAGGCGAAAAACCTGCGCGCCCGCATGCGTCAATACGTGACACTGCAGGATGAGCGTCAAAAGATCCCGCTGATGATGCAGCTGGTGGCGAGCTTTGACTACATCGTTGTCGAAACCGAGCATGAGGCGCTTGTACTCGAGCGCAACCTGATCGGCCAGTACCATCCGTACTTTAACGTCGACCTCAAGGATGACAAGAGCTACCCCTTTATCGCCATTACAAAGGGCGACCTGTATCCCGCGATCAAATACACGCGTGAGCGTCATAAGCCGGGAACGCGCTATTTTGGACCCTATACCGATAGCCGTGCGGCACGTGAGACGATAGATACGCTGCGCAAGGTTATCCCCATCTGCTCTGCATCCTGTGCGGAGTGGCGTCGTTGTCGCCGTACCATCGAGTCCCACAAGGGCGAGGAAGACATCGTCAATATGATTTGCGCACAAAACGGGCGTCCCTGCTTTGACTACCATGTCGGGCGCGGCCCGGGTGCGTGTGTCGGCGCGATTTCCCCGGCAGACTATGCCAAGAACGTCAAGCGTGTCGAGCGCTTTTTGTCGGGCCATCGCAAGGATGTCGTCGATGAGCTGACCTCCGAGATGACGGATGCCGCCGAGGCGCTCGACTTTGAGCGCGCGGCACGCGTCAAACGTCGTTTGGAGGTCATCAGGGGTCTGGACGATCGTCAGCAAGTCGTTTTTCCCTCCAGTGTCGATATCGATGTCATCGGGTTCTATCGCGAGGAGACCATCTCCGCCGCTTGCGTCTTCGTCGTTCGCGAGGGCCGAACAGTTCGCACCTGCGAGTTCATTCTCGACAAGGGTCTTGATGTTGACGAGGAAGAGCTCCAGTCGGGCTTTCTTAAGCGCTATTACGACGAGACGGCTGATATTCCAGCTGAGGTCAACCTTTCCGTCGAGCTTGAGGATGCGGAGGCGCTGGGGGAGTGGCTTGCGGGCAAGCGTGAGCGTTCCTGCCATCTCCATAGGCCGCAGCGTGGCGAAAAGCACCGTCTGCTCGATATGGCATCCAAAAATGCGCGCCATGCCCTCATGCGCTACATGATGCGAACGGGGTACGCTGACGACCGCACCAATCAAGCGCTCCTGGAGCTCGAAAGTGCGTTGGCGCTGCCATCGCCGCCGTTGCGTATCGAGTGCTTCGATATCTCTACACTGCATGGCACCTTTACGGTCGCCTCGATGGTGGTGTTTACCAACGGGCGCGCCGACAAGAGCCAGTACCGTCGTTTTAAAATTCAGGCCGAATTGGACGAGGCAAACGACTTCGTGTCGATGTCCGAGGTTTTGGGACGACGCTATGCTCCCGAGCGCATGGCCGACGAGCGCTTTGGCTCGCGCCCCGATTTGCTCGTTGTCGATGGCGGTAAGCCGCAATTGACCGCTGCGATCAAGCAACTTGAGGCTCTTGGGCTCGATATACCAGTTTGTGGCTTGGCGAAGGCCGACGAGGAAGTTTTTGTGCCTTGGGACGAGACTCCTGTCGTGCTGCCGACCGGGTCTGCTTCGCTCTATCTAATTAAACAGGTACGCGATGAGTCCCACCGATTTGCCATCACGTTCCACCGTGAGTTGCGCGATAAAGCCATGACGGTTTCGGTACTCGATGACGTTCCAGGCGTGGGACCCACCAGAAAACGTGCCCTTATGCGCCATTTTGGCTCGATGAAGCGTTTGCGCGCGGCGAGCGAGCAAGAGATCGCGGAAGTTCGCGGCATACCTGCCGATGTTGCCAAGGCGGTCCACGAGGCGCTCGTTGCATGGAATGCCGAGCGCGCCGAGGCGGCGGCTGGCCATTCCGATAGCTAAACACGAGCCTAAACAACTGATATACATGATTGCGCGATTTTCAACCATTTATTTCGCCATGATTGCCTGCTGGTTTCGGGTTTTATTAACGCTAAAACGTTTGACTAACCCAAGCGAAAACCCTGCTATCCTGCGGGTTGACGAAGACTGATATCTCACCTCGCCGATACATACTGTCTGGCGAATCATTTGTCAATGAATTCGGTGAACGGTAGTAAATACCGTTCAAGCGTATGTATGTATCGGTCGCCGAGCGCGGCACCTCAGTTGGGTTCGTCGGTAGGTAAGGTATATATCGTCCGCAAGTTGCGCGGGGGCACGTCTAGGTGCTCCCGAGTAAGATTCTCTATTGATAGGAGAAGACATGGCCATCATCAACAAGGGTATGTCCAGGCGTTCGTTCCTCGGCCTCACCGGCAGCGTCGCTGCTGTCGCCGGCCTTGGTCTCACTGGCTGCGGTGGCAGCTCTAGCGACGAGGGTTCCGCTTCCGGCTCCACCGATTCCGCCAACCGTGGCGGCGGCGTGATCACCGCTGGTTCCGCTTACGCTCCGTCCAGCTTCGATCCCGCCAGCACCGGCTCCGCTGTGGGCCTGGGTGCTAACTGGCACGTCGTCGAGGGCCTCTACGGCATCGATTACCACGACTACAGCACCTTCAACGAGCTCGCCACCGACGATCCCAAGTCTGTGGACGACACCACTTTCGAGGTCACCATCCGCAAGGGCGCCAAGTTCTCCGATGGCACCGAGGTCACCGCTGACGATGTCGTTGCCTCCTACACCGCTTGCGCCGCTTCCGCTACCTATGCTCCGTTCTTCCAGCCCTTCGAGTCCATCGAGGCCAAGGACGCCAGCACCGTGACGGTCAAGACCAAGGTCCCCAACTTCTCCCTGCTCAAGGATCGTCTGGCCATCGTCCGCGTTACCCCGGCCACCCAGACCGAGGAGGATCGCGCCAAGCAGCCGATCGGCTCCGGCCCCTGGATGTACGACTCTATCTCCGATACCGAGATCACCCTGGTTCCCAACCCCGAGTACAACGGTGAGTATGCTGCCGAGGATAAGAAGATCCAGTACAGCATCCTGACCGACCCCACCGCTCGCGTTACCGCTCAGCAGGAGGGCTCCACGCTCGTTATGGAGCTCGTTACCGCTGACGCCGTCGACCAGCTCGAGAGCGCCGGCTGCAAGATCGATAACGTTCAGGGTTTCGGCACCCGCTTCATCATGTTCAACGTCGCCAAGGAGCCTTGGAACAACGTCAAGGTCCGTCAGGCTGTCATGTATGCGCTCGACACCGAGAAGATGGTCAGCAACACCTTCGCCGGCCTTGCCACCGCTGCCAGCTGCTACCTGCCCAAGAGCTTCACCAACTATCATGAGGCTTCCACGGTGTACAAGACCGACGCCAAGAAGGCTAAGAAGCTCATCGAGGAATCTGGCATCACCCCGGGTGCCATCACCCTGCGCACCACCGACAACGAGCAGATTAAGGGCATGGCCGCCCAGGTCAAGAACGACCTCGACGCTCTCGGCTTCGATGTGACCATCCAGACCGATACCTCGCCGGCTACCTACGCTGCCATCGACGGCGGCGAGGCCTACGATATCCTCCTTGCCCCTGGCGATCCTTCCTGCTTCGGCGCCGACCCCGACCTGCTGCTCAACTGGTGGTACGGCGACAACGTCTGGATGCAGACCCGTTGCCCGTGGAAGGAGTCCGCTGAGTGGCAGAAGCTCCACGGTCTCATGGACGAGGCTCTTGCCGCCGAGGGCGACGAGCAGCAGAAGAAGTGGAACGAGTGCTTCGACATCATTGCCGACAACGCCGTTCTGTACCCCGTTGTCCACGTCAAGACCGTCTCCGCTTCCTGGGACGATCCGTCCACTGCGCCCAACGGCGAGGCCCTCGATGGCTTCAAGGGCATCGGCACGACGAGCATGTCCTTCAGGGGCGTTGCGACCGTCAAGGCGTAAGACTCGCTTGAGTCTGTATGCAGGATGTCGGTCGTTGGGACCGTATCCTCATAGTTGAAACAAAGACCCGGGCGGCAACGATGTCGCTCGGGTCTTGTAATGAGTATCCGTACTCATATACCAGTTGGTCCTACCGACAAAAGAAAGGGGAGAGAACGTGAACAACTTGCTACGTTTGATTGGAAGGCGTCTTGTGGCGCTGCCGATCATGGCATTGGGCGTCACCGTCCTGGTGTTCTTCCTTATGTCGTTCTCCAAGACCGACCCCGCCTACACGGCGTTGGGTGACGGTGCCTCGCCCGAGGCGGTTGCCGAGTACCATGAGAAGTATGGTCTGGACGACCCCTGGCCCGTGCGCTACGTGCGCTATATGGGCGATCTGATCCATGGCGACATGGGCACCTATGGTGCTGCTCGCAACTCCGTTGCCAAGCGCATCTCCACGGCCCTGCCCGTCACGATGCAGCTGACCTTCATCGGTCTTGCCATCGGTGCGGTCGTTTCGTTTTTGCTCGGCGTCATCGCGGCACTGTATCGCGACAAATGGCCGGACCAAGTGATCCGCGTCTTTTCCATCGCCGGCTTGGCAACCCCGTCGTTCTGGCTTGCCGTTCTGTTGATCCTGCTGTTCTCTTCCTACCTTAAGGTGCTCCCGGCATCGGGCGCTCTGCCTCACTTCACCACGAATCCGGTTGGCTATCTGGGGCGTATGATCATGCCCGCTATCGCCTTGGCATTTCCGCTGACGGGCCAGATGACTCGTATCGTGCGTACCGCCATGGTCGAGGAGCTCGACAAGGATTATGTCCGTATGGCTCGCGGCGCCGGCGTTCCCGAGAAGGTCGTCGTCGGCATCAACGTTCTTCGCAATGCGCTGATCACCCCGGTCACCACCCTCGGTCTTAAGATCGGTTACCTCATGGGCGGCGCCGTCGTCATCGAGGTTATCTTCAACCTCCCCGGCATGGGCACCGCGATTCTGCAGGGCGTTCAGGGCAACGAGGCGAACCTGGTTCAGGGCGTCGTCATCGTCGTTGCTCTTGCCTTCATCATCATCAACATCGTGGTTGACATGCTCTACCTGCTCATCAACCCGCGCATCAGGACGGTGTAGATTATGGTAAAGATTCGAGAGAAGCAAACCGAGCAGCTCGAGAAGGCTGCCTCCAAGGGGCTCAAGCTCGGTGGCTGGAAGAAGATGACGCTGTCTTCTAAGATTGCCGCCGTCGTGCTGGTGCTGGTCGCCCTGACTGCGATTCTGGCGCCCCTTCTTGCCCCCTATAGCCCGGTCGAGATCTTTACGGCTCGCCAGGCTCCCGGCAACGGATTTATCTTCGGTACCGACGATAAGGGTCGCGACATTCTGTCGCGTATGCTCTACGGTGGTCGTTACTCGCTGATTATCGGCTTTGGCGCCACCGCCATGGCTCTGGTCTGCGGCTCGGTCGTGGGCGCCCTTGCAGCGGTTTCGCGCAAGGCCGTCTCCGAGACGATCATGCGTATCTTGGACATCATCATGTCCATCCCGGGCATCGCCCTCGCGGCCGTCTTCGTCTCCATCCTGGGCAACTCCGTGCCGTCGATCATCTTCGCCATCGGCTTTATGTACACTCCGCAGATTGCCCGTATCGTACGCGCCAATATCGTGTCCGAGTACGGCGAGGACTATGTCCGCGCGGTCATCGTTTCCGGCGCCAAGGCTCCGTGGATTTTGATCAAGCATGTTCTGCGTAACTGCATCGCCCCGATCATGGTCTTCACCGTTACCCTGGTCGCCGACGCCATCATCTTCGAGGCCTCGCTGACCTTCATCGGCGCTGGTATCCAGGAGCCCACCGCTACCTGGGGCAACATCCTCGCCGACGCCCGCGGCGGCGTGCTCGCCGGCCGTTGGTGGCAGGCGCTGTTCCCGGGCCTAGCCATCATGATCACCTGCCTGGCGCTCAACATCCTCTCCGAGGGCATTACCGACGCCATGGCCGCTGCTCCCTCCGCTGCCCTGGATCCTACCGATTCCTCCAAGCGTCGCGAGGCCGACCTGCTGGTCTCCGACCCCGTTCGCGCCTACAAGGAGCAGGCCCAGTCCCTCTCCGCTCGCCTTGGCGCCCTGCGCGATGTCGAGCTCAAGCGTGACGATCGCCACGTGCCCGACGAGTCCGTTGAGCCGATTCTCTCGGTCCGTGACTTCTGCATCCAGTTTGAGCATCACGGTGATATCAACGTCGTCGACCATGTCAACTTTGACGTTCGTCCTGGTCAGACCATGGGCCTGGTGGGCGAGTCCGGTTGCGGTAAGTCCATCACCACGCTGGCCATCATGGGCCTGACCGACGATGACGAGCATCTTTCCGGCGAGGTTCTCTGGGAGGGTCGCGACCTGCTCAAGATGAGCAAGAAGGAGTGGTTCGGCCTGCGCGGTACCGATATCGCTATGGTCTATCAGGACGCCCTGTCCTCGCTTAATCCCTCCATGCTCATCTCTGCCCAGATGAAGCAGCTCACCAAGCGCGGCGGAACCCGCAGCGCCGAGGAGCTCCTGGAGCTCGTCGGCCTCGATCCCAAGCGCACGCTCGAGAGCTATCCGCACGAGCTTTCCGGCGGCCAGCGTCAGCGTGTCCTGATCGCTATGGCCCTTACCCGCGACCCCAAGCTGGTCATCTGCGACGAGCCCACGACCGCTCTGGACGTTACCGTCCAGAAGCAGGTCATCAAGCTGCTCAACGATCTTCAGGCCAAGCTCGGCTTTGCCATGATCTTTGTTTCGCATGACCTGGCTCTGGTCGCCGAGGTTGCCCATAACATCACGGTTATGTACGCTGGCCAGGTTATCGAGCAGGCACCCACCAAGGAGCTGCTCACCAACCCGATCCACGAGTACACCCGCGGTCTTCTGGGTTCCGTTCTGTCCATCGAGAGCGGTTCGGGTCGCCTGCACCAGGTGCCCGGCGCCGTTCCGAGCCCGCGCGATTTCCCCAAGGGCGATCGCTTCGCGCCCCGCTCGAGCCATCCGCGTATTGGCCTGGACACCCGTCCGGTCTTCAAGCGCGTGCCCGGCACCGAGCACTTCTATTCCGAGCTCCCCGACGAGGTGCTCAAGGCAAATGGTTTGACCCCTCACGCGGAGGTGATGTAGATGAGCGAGACCGCAGTCAACGGCGTCGAGCCGATCATCTTCCTTGATGACGTCCACGTCACCTTTAGGACCCGTACCGGGTCGATTCTGCACCCCAACCTGGTTCACGCCGTCCAGGGTGTAACGATTAAGCTCATGCCCGGTCAGACGATCGGCATCGTCGGCGAGTCCGGTTGCGGTAAGTCCACCACCGCCAACGTCATGTGCGGCCTGCAGGCCCCCACGAGCGGCAAGGTCTACTTTAAGGGCAAGGACGTTACCAAACGTACCGCCGAGGACCGTCGCCACATGGGTCGCGTCATCTCGGTCGTGTTCCAGAACCCGGCCACAGCGCTCAATCCCCGCATGGTCGTTCGCGAGCAGCTGCTCGACCCCATGCGCGTCCACAACCTGGGTACCGAGGCCGAGCAGGAGAAGCGCGTCAAGGAGCTCCTGGAGCTCACCGGTCTGCCCAGCTCCGCTGCCGAGGTTCTTCCCGGTCAGCTTTCGGGCGGCCAGCGTCAGCGCGTCGCAATTGCCCGTGCCCTGTCGCTGAACCCCGATGCCATCATCGCCGACGAGCCCACCTCGGCTCTGGACGTTTCGGTCCGCGCACAGATTCTGAACCTGTTGACCGACCTTAAGAAGGAGCTCGGCCTGGCCATGGTGTTCATCAGCCATGACATCCAGACGGTCCGCTATATCTCTGACGACATCATCGTTATGAATGGCGGCAGGATCGTCGAGCAGGGCGAGGCCAAGCAGGTCTTCCAGCACCCCCAGGACCCCTACACCAAGATGCTGCTCGGCGCTGCGCCGTCGCTGCTGCATCCCAAGCTCGGCGAGTAGCCTCGCTTTCCCTCCCGTGCGCCCGGTTCC
>USCS01000042.1 GCA_900552875.1 uncultured Collinsella sp.
GGCGGGCACGCTTGCGCCGCCGATGCCGTTCTTGCCGTGGATAAGCGTGGTGGACGCCGGCGGCGTGTAGGGTTCGGTCGCCTTCACGGGACGATCGGCGCCCAGGTACACCGGCACCTCGGGACGACCCAACAGGTCGAGCACCGCCAAGCAGTTGTGCGCCGACTGCTCGACGCGCACGTTGCCAAAGCACGTGGTGATGCCGACGAGCTCCACCTCGGGGCTCGCGATGGCATAGGCAAGCGCCATCGCATCATCCACACCCATATCCAGATCAAGGATCAGCTTCTTGGTTGCCATTGTTCTACTCCGCTTCTCCGTCTACATCCAAACCGTCTAAACCAAACTTGTGCTCGACTTCCGCACGCGTGGGAATTGATTGCTGAGCGCCCAGGCGCGACACCGTCACCGCCGAGGCGCGAGCGCCCGCCGCCATGCACTCAAAGAGCGGCAGGCCCTCCAGGCGAGCCGCGGCAAGCGCACCGATAAATGTATCGCCCGCGGCCGTCGTATCGACCAACGTGCTCGAGAGCGCCGGCATGCGCAGCGGCTCGCCGTCATCGCCGAGCGTAACCGACCCGGCGCCGCCCAACGTGATGACCGCAGCTCCGGCACCCTTGGCGAGCAGGGCATTGAGCGCCGCGACGCAGCTCGCATCATCCGCGGGCAAGATGCCCGTCAGCACCTGGCACTCAGTCTCGTTGGGACAGACCAGGTCGACCGCAGGCCAGGCCTCCGCAGGCAACTCGCAGGCAGGCGCCGGATTAAAGACCGTATAGAACCCGAGCTCGTGAGCGCAAAAAAGCGCCTCGGCAGTCGCTGCAAGGTCACATTCGCCCTGGGCGATAAAGACGCTTCCGGCAGCCGGGGCAATATCGCTGGCGTCTCCGTCGAGCCCATCGGCCACCAGACGCCCCAGCGCGCAGGCAACGTCCTCGCCCGCGAGTGCATGGTTGGCGCCCGGCGACAGCACGATGCGGTTGTCGCCCTCGCAGCGAATGATGGTCGCCGTGCCCGTCTCCACGTCGTCGCGCCGCGCCACAAAGTCACAGTCCACGCCAGCATCTTGGAGCCCCGCCACGAGCGATGCACCGAACGCGTCGCGGCCGACCGCGCCAATCATGCACGTGCGCGCACCCATGCGCGCGGCGGCGACGGCCTGGTTAGCGCCCTTGCCACCGGCGTTGGTGATAAAACCACTGCCACCGACGGTCTCACCCGCGCGCGGCATGCGCTCGCACGCCACCGAAAGGTCCATGTTCATGCTGCCGAACACCGCAACGATGCCGCGATCTGCCATGGGAACCTCCTCATCTGCGGGCCTTATGCCCACCGTCGGCCGTCGATCGTACGCCCTCGCACCTCTATAACTTTAGTTCACTTTGATGTGAACGCGCCCTTGAGGTTGCGCCAGCAGCAAGCATTCACAGGAGCAGGCAGCTACAATGAATATGTGCTGATTATTCTCGTCATTGGATGATGTTTTATGGAACAATTCCCACCATCGAGCCCACGCGGTCCGCGCCGCGCGCCCGATAACCAGGCGCCGCACGAACGCCCACGCGCCGACCGCCGCGCCGGCGAATCGCGACGCGGCCCGGTCCCGCATCGAACGCCCACCAACAAGGACGCCCACACTAACAGCGCCGCAAAAGAACAGGCGCCCGCTCGTCCCAAGTCCCGCTACATTCCTGCGCTCGACGGCCTGCGTACGCTCGCCGTCGTCGCGGTGGTGCTCTATCACCTCAACCTCACGTGGGCTCAGGGCGGCCTGCTCGGCGTTACGATCTTCTTTGTGCTTTCGGGCTATCTGATCACGCGCTTGCTGCTCAACGAAGTCGCTAAGACCGGCCGCATCGACCTTAAGAGCTTCTGGATTCGCCGCATCCGTCGCCTAGTCCCCGCCGTGGTAACGGTAGTGTTCGTGACCTGCGCGTTGTGCACCATCTTTAACCACGTGATGCTCACCAAGATGCGCCCCGACATCCTGCCGTCGCTGCTGTTCTTCAACAACTGGTGGCAGATTGCCCAAAACGTCTCGTACTTCAATGCCCTGGGCGACCCTTCGCCGCTCACGCACTTTTGGTCGCTTGCCATCGAGGAACAGTTCTACCTGATTTGGCCGCCGCTGCTGTTTGCCATGGTATCCATGCATGCGAGCAAGCCCAACACGCGCCGCGTGGTTCTGGGCCTTGCCGCGGTATCTGCCCTCGCCATGATGGTGCTTTACAACCCTGCCGCCGACCCCAGCCGCGTGTACTACGGCACCGACACCCGCGTGTTCTCGCTGCTACTGGGTGCCTGGTTGGCCTTTATCCCCGATCGCGACCTGGCGCCGGTGCGTCTCGCACATCGTTTGGGGCTCAATCGCCTGGCTGGCGCCGCCAAGCGCGGCAAGAGCGCCGAAGGCAAGCCTGGCGAGAAGGCCGACGAAGCAGCCGAGACCGCCCCGGTACAGCCGAGCGCCCTCGTGCGCTTTTGGTCCTCGCCCGCATCCATCGATGTGTTGGGCGTCGTGGGTCTGGTTGGCCTTGCCGCCATGGTCGCGCTCACCAACGGCTACACCGCGTTCCAGTATCGCGGCGGCACGCTGTTATGCTCCATCCTCACGCTCATGGTCATCGCGGCCTGCGTGCAGTCCCAGGGAATGGTTGCCCGCGTGCTGTCCGCCGAGCCGCTCGTGTGGGTTGGCAAGCGCTCGTACAGCATCTACCTGTGGCACTATCCGCTGCTGTTGCTCATGAACCCGGTCGCCAACATCAACGATACGCCCTGGTGGCAGTACATTTTGCAGGTGTTGTTGGTGGTCGCCGTAGCCGAATGCTCATATCGCTTTATCGAGACGCCGTTTAGAAAGGGCGCCTTCGGCCGCACCGTCACCGAATTCCGCGATGGCACCACCACGCCCGCCAACTGGGCACGCGCACACGCCCCTGTCTGCGCAGCCTGTGCTGTCGTGTTGGTCGTTGCGCTGGGCGGCCTGATTTTTGTGCCCGAGACGTCTGCGCTGAGCGGCGAGGGCGCCGAAGTCCTGAACAAGGAAGCCAAAAACACCGCGCCCACCGACCAGCAGGCGGCCGATGACACCGACAAGGACAACGACGGCTTCCCCGATGGCTCCTACGACCTGTTGATGATCGGTGACTCCGTGTCGCTGCGCGCCGTTGATTCCTTTGACGGCGTGTTCCCCCACAGTCACATCGATGCCGAAAAGGGCCGCCAGTTTGATGCGGGCCGCGCGACATTTGAGGGCTATCTCCAACAGAACCTTGCCGGCAAGATCGTGGTCCTTGCGCTGGGAACCAATGGCTTGGTAACCGACGACCAGATCGACGCCATCATGGCCGATGCAGGAGATAAGCGTATTGTGGTGTTTGTGAACACGCGCAGCCCGCAGCCGTGGGTTGGCTCTACCAACCAGGCCATCGCCAACGCCGCTACGCGCTACAAGAACGTGCGCGTTATCGACTGGTACGGATACAGTGCCAATCGCAACGACTTGTTTGATGGCGATGGCACGCACCTGTCGACCACAGGCGTGACTGAGTACCTCAACTTGATCCACGATGCAGTCAAGAAGGACCTGCCCGTGCATCCCGAGGATCACGTCAACGATCCGCAGCCGGCGGCCGTCAAGTCTGCCACCGACGCGCTCGTCAATGCGCTCGCTCTCAAGCCGCACAAGCTGGGCACCGACAAGTAACCTGCAGCAAACAACCCAAAATCACTCTTTTAGAGCCGACCCCAAGAGGTCGCAGACAAAAAAACAGGCCGCAGCCCATCGCTGCGGCCTGTTCGGAAACAAAAGTGGGCGTTAAGCGCTGTAGCCCATCGCCTGCAGAACAAACATGACGACCGTGAGCACCGTAATCACACCGATAGTCGCCCAAGTGAGCACATTCCACACGCGGCCGTTGCGGTTGGCACCCATAATGTGACGGTCGGCTGCGATAACCACCTGGAACACCAGAACCACGGGCAACAGCACACCATTGATGACCTGTGAGGTCATCATAATCTGGAACAGATCGACGCCGGGCATAAGCACCAGCACGGCAGAGATACCGATGATGGCCGTAATGATGCCGCGATAGACCGGGGCCTCGTCCCAGCTGCGGTCGGCACCGCGCTCCCAGCCAAATGCCTCGCAGATAGCGCTCGACGTAACGCCCGGCAGCACGCAGGCAGCCAAGAAGCTCGCCGCGACCAGGCCCGAGGCAAACAGTACCGTGGACCACTGACCCGCAATAGGCTCCAACGCGCGGGCGGCATCGGCAGCATCGCTAATCTGAATACCCGCCGGGAACAACACCGTACCGGTCGTGATGATAATAAAGCCGGCAATGACATCGGCGGCAAGCGAGCCGCTCACGGTATCGATGCGCTGCAGCACGATATCGTCCTCGCCCGCGTTCTTATCGACCACGTTGTTCTGCGCCAAGAAAATCATCCACGGCGCGATGGTGGTACCGATCGTTGCGACCACGAGCGACACGTAGCTGGGGTCATTTTGAATGTTAGGCACGACCAGGTCGACCGCGACCTCACCCCAGTTGGGGCCAGCCATAAACGCGGCGACAATATAGGTCACGAACACGCAGCTCACCAGCAGCAGAATCTTCTCGATGCGCTGGAAGCTGCCCGACATGGTAAGCATCCACACCAGCAGCGCCACCAGCGGCACCGAAATGCTCGCCGGCACGCCAAAGAGGGCAAGGCCGCTGGCGATGCCCGCAAACTCCGAAATGGTCACAGCCGTGTTGGCGATCAACAGCGCCGCCATAGCAAGTACACTCTTGCGCACGCCAAAGCGCTCGCGAATGAGCGATGCCAGGCCCTTGCCCGTGACGCAGCCGCAGCGCGCCGCGGTCTCTTGCGTCACGATGAGCAGCACGGTCATGACGGGAAGCATCCAGAGCATCTTATAGCCATAGCTGGCGCCCGCGCTGGAATACGTGGCGATGCCGCCAGCGTCATTGCCCGAAAGCGCCGCCAACAGACCGGGGCCCATGGCGCCAAAGATGGCCGCGATGGTCAGCTTTTGCTTGGTGCTCGGCTTTTGCTTCGTATTTTGCACGCGACCACCTAACCAATGACCGACATGGTGAGCAGCACCGCAGCGGCGCAGTACGCTACGCACGAGATCATGACGGCAATAACGTTCATGGCAGTGCCCGACGTGTTGAGGTCATGCTCGTCACGCCAGAACAGCACCATCAGGTAAATCACGGCGCTCATGTTACCAACCAGGCAAATGATGGCAGCGATATTAAAGCACCCGGTAAAGAGTTGCTCCTCAAACATGGGCGCATCGAGGAACGCGGCGGTGCGCACCAGCTGAGCGCACAGGTAGGTCACGAGTGACAGAATCAGGCCCATGCCCGTGCTCTGGAAGAAGAACCCCAGATACGGCTTGGGCTCGTCGTCGTGACCGTCATACTCCAGGAAGTAGTTCTTGACGAACGACACCATGCGCGAGGCCGCCAGCAGCACGAGCGGCATGGCGCACATGGGAAACACCACCAGGTGCGCGGAGCCGAGCGCCGTCCCCAGTACCGTTGCCATGATGCACGAGGCAATGCCCCACACGACAACCCAGTACTGGCGATGCACGAACCAGCTGAGCACGTTCGTCGAGTCGTCCGATGCGCTGTCGCCCGAGCCGATGCCGGCGATCTGCAGGTCCTCCTGGTGCTCCTCGGCGATAACGTCCATAGCGTCGTCGAAGGTCACGATACCCAGGATGTGGCGGTTCTCGTCGCAGACGGGGATGGCGACCAGGTCGTACTTGGTCATCTCGTCCGTTACGTCTTCCTGGTCCTCGTCGGGCGACACATAGACCAGGTCGCGATAGGCAAGCTGGCCCAGCGTGGCGTCGCGGTCGGCCACGATCAGCGTGCGCAGCGAAAGCACGCCCGTCAGCATGCCGCTCGGATCCTCGGTGTAGACGTAGTAGACGCTCTCGAAGTCCTCGTCGAGTTTGCGGATCGCCTCGATGGCGTCACCGACCGTCGCCGTAGCAGGCAGGGCGACAAACTCCGAGGTCATGATGCGGCCGGCGGTGTTGTCCTCGTAGCCCAGCAGATTACGGATCGCCTTCTCCTCTTTGACGCCCATCAGGCGCAGGAGCTTCTCGGCCTTCTCGTAATCGAGCTCGTCAATCAGGTCGGCGGCGTCGTCCGGGTCCATCATGGCCAGCATCGACGATGCGTCGGTGTCGGACAGGCCCTCGAGCATCTCGGTCATGAGCTCGTCGTCATCGAACTCCGAGATGGCCTCGGCGGCCTGGGCGGTGTCGAGCTGCGCGAACACCTGCGCGCGCAGGCGCGGGTCGAGCTGCTCGATAATGTCGGCGATGTCGGCAGGGTGCAGCTCGCCGAGCGTCTTGTGCGACACCGAGAGCTGGATGTTCTTGGTCGAGCGGTCGAGCAGGTCCATGTAGGACCAGGCGATGATATCCTCGCTGAGCGGCTTGCCCAGGTGCTTCATAAAGCCCTCGACGACATGCTCGAGCGCGGGGCTAATCGCGCGCAGCAGACCGCGGGCGCCGACCTCGGCACCCAGCAGGCGCAGCTGGTTTTCGCCCGACATGGAGAACTTGATGTCGTTTACGCGCACGACCTTCATGCCCTGCGTGTCGACGATCTGTTTATTGAGAACGTCGCGCGCCAGCAGGAGCTCGGTCGGCTGCAGATAGGAAAAGCGGATGTTGGTGGCAGACGTGTTGAGATACACGCCCGTTTCGTCGATACGGTCGACCCATTTACGCCAGCTAATCATAAACGGCGTCTTGCCGGGTCCGCGGAACGCGAGCGACGTCACGTGCGGAAAAACTTCGCCGGTAGCAATGCCAAAATCGTTCACCACGCCGAGCTTTTCGCCGTCGACGTCCAAGACCGGCAATTTGAGCATCTCACTCAGATAATTCAATGGTGCTCCCCATCATTATTCCCCCGGACGCGGCCGCGCGTGCGGCGTCCGGGGGCTTCTGGATATGTATACGCATGCGCGGGCGGCACGCCGCTCGACGCTTACACCCCGTGCATGCGCAGAAAGCACCTGCATGGGGTCATCGACTGTATGGTCGAGGTTTGGATTTCACCTGTAACCTTTCTCTTGACCCTCATTAACCGCAGTAACTATAGCATCAGCATCGCCCTGCGGCATCGAATTTATGCGCTGCACATTGCAGGCATACCAAACGCTGACGTATCCGTGACGTAGTCATTGGGGACGTTCTTAAACGACTGCCCAATGACTACTCTGTGGCGTCGTCGTCCTCGGCAAGTTGGGGGAACACGGCGCCCTTGGGCATGGTGGCCTTCGTCAGCGAGGTGAGCTTTTTGCTCAGCGACGTGTCCGTCTTGACCAGGTCGCTGAGCGTCACGATCTTGTAGCCGTCGGCAATGAGGCCGTCGATAATCTGCGGCAGCGCCTCGAGCGTCTGCTCGGCGCATTCGTCTCTATCGGTGAGCAGCACGATATTGCCCGGCGTCACCGAATCGAGCACCGTCGAGACCTGCTCGTCGGCACCGTTGAGCAGCCAGTCGCCCGAGTCAATATTCCACGAGACCACGGCGGAGACCAGGTCCATCGCATCAATCCAGTTTTGTTCGTCAAAGGCAGCGTAGGGAGCACGCAGCAGCATCGTCTTCACGCCGGTCGCCGACTTAATCGCATCGGTGCCTTTCGTGATCTGTTCGCGTACCGCCTCACGGTCCTGACCCTTGAGCGAATCGTCGCTGTAGCTGTTGGATCCGATCTCGCACCCGGCGTCGACAATCGCCTTGGCCGTGGCAGGCGAGGCCTCGGCCGCATCGCCCGAAAGGAAGAACGTCGCGGTGACGCCCTTTTCCTTGAGCACCTGCAAGATCTGTTTGGTGGCGCCGCTCGGACCCTCGTCAAACGTCAGTGCCACGTACTTTTTGTTGCCCTTGGGCGCCACGCTGGCGCACGCAACAACGCAATCGGTGGCGGGCACAACCTCGCCGCGGTCTTGCGTCTTGCCTGACTGCTCACCAACCCACACCTCGGATCGGCCCTGGACACCCCATGTCTGCACATACTCGATAGCGCCCGTGCCCTCGACCTTGAGCTTGGGCTCGATAACCGTAGCCTGAACCTCGTGCTTCTCGTAAGTGTTACGGCCATCCTTGACCGTCACCTTCTCGCCGCCCTCGAGTTCGCGGCTATCCCATTTGCCCTGCTTCACGCGCTTGCCGTCGACCTTCACCGACAGCTTTTCGCCCCCATGGCGCTTGAGCACGCTGTCATCGACGGCCAGCAGGTCGCCTGCGTCGTAGGTGTCAGTCAACTCCTGGTCGTCGATGAGATTCTGCAGCGTAGAGCCCACACGCACCGCGGTCTTCTGGCCGTTGAGCTCCACGTCCACACTGCGGTTGACGTAGCCCACGACGGCAGCGATAAACAGCACGAGCGCGCAACCCACGGCGATGAGCGCGTAGGGCAGGCGAGACGAACGACGGGGCGTACGGCTGTTGCCGATGCGCGCACTGCGGTCGCTAAAGCCGCGGCTATGGTTGAGATACATCGCGCCGGGCTTACGGTGACGCTTGCGCTGACCGCTGGGCAGCTGCCCCAGGTCGCGGCGCGCCGTCGGACGCGCACCCGAACGCCCGTTTAAGTTGGATCCGTTTTGGCGCATGTGCCCTCCCCCATAAACACAGCAAGCCGGAGCAACAGGTCTCCGGCTTGCCTCCCATCATTTGGTACGTCGCTATTTTGTAGCTTTTGACGAGCCTCCGCTCGCCTTTTGGTATTCGTCCTTAAAGGCCTTGAACATGCCGCGCGTCTTGCCGAGCTGCTTGCCCAGTGCGCGACTGCCCTTGTCCACGGCAACCGATCCCTTGTCGTCGAGCACCTTGGCGCCCTTTTTGACCTTGTCGCCCACCACGACGCTGGCCTCGGCGGCCTTGGCAGCCGCACCGCCCGAATACCCGAGCGACTTGACCTCGTCCGAGACGACCATCGCGCCGTTCTCGTAGCCGCGCAGCATCGTCGGCGGCACCTGCGTGTCACCAACCAAAACACTCGAAGCAGCACCGGCGGTCACATAGAATGCCTGCACGATGCCCGAGCGCGGCTTGAACTCAACGTCCGAGCAATAGCCCACGACGTCGCCCGATTCCGTGCGCACGTCCATACCGACCCAGATGATGCAATCGTCCAGATTAATGTCGAGGCGCTTGGCCGCGGCGGCATCGTAGGTGTCCTTGGCGTCATCCACCGCGATAGCGCCCTCATAGACGCCGATGGCATCGAGCGCCACAAATCGGTCGGGGCGCTCAATCATGCCCGCAATATCGGACTGGCGAACCATAAAGCCCACCACGCGCGTTCCGCCCGGAGTAAAGACCGGAAAGTGTATCTTTCCGAGCTTTTTAGGGCTGCGCGGCGTGCCGTCCTTTTTGGTGCGCTTGTCCTCGGTGGGCTTGCGATAGATCTTGGCGCCGACAAAATCCCCGGCGCGCATTATGCCTCGGTCGAAGGCTCCGCAGCCTCGGTGTCGGCCTCGGCGGCGTTCTCGACCACGACGTCGGCGGCGGGCGTCACGTTGCCGCCCGAGATGGCGTCGTTGAGCTGCTCGCGCAGCTGGTCCATACGCTCGCGGGCCAGGTCGACCTTGGCGCGCAGGTCATCGGTCTTGGCATCGACCATCGGGCCGAAGTCGTTGACCGCGGCGCGGGCCTCCTCGGCACCGTGCTCGTAGGTATCGCGCATGTTATCCCAAGCGTCGTTGGCGATATCGGCAGCCATGGCGCGGGTCTCGGCGCCCGAGCGCGGGGCCAGAGCAACGCCGATGATGGCGCCGGCGGCGGCACCAAAGAGTGCACCGGAGACAAAGCTAAAAGTCTTACCCATGATCATTCCTCTCCTGCGGGCACGTCGGTGCCCACCGTTTGAATGCTGTCCATTATACCCGCAGCGCATCACTTGCCGCTCCGCTCATCTGCATACGGCAAAGGCGCAGGTACGTGATGGTGATAAACGCGTAGACCTACTCCTGAGGCATAGCCGGCATGGCCACCGTGGCACCCGGGTCCTCGCCGGCGCCGTCCACGAGCGGCAGACCGCCCTCATGCGCAGGTCCTGCCGGAACCGTCGCAGCACCGCCAAAGACGGCAGCGGAGGCCTCGTGGCTCTCGGCAACCGCGCCCTCGGTATCAATCGCCACCTGGGGCTCGTCGTCAAAGTTGGGGACACCCTGGGGCTCGGTGGGAACAGGCTCGGCGGTCGCATCGGCAACGGGCTCGGCGTC
>USCS01000043.1 GCA_900552875.1 uncultured Collinsella sp.
TGGGGTCCTCGCCCTTTGAGTCCGCGAGCTTTGATGTGGCGCTCGATAAGGGCTGCGGCATGGGCTTCTCCGCTGTGCACAAGGTGCGCGCCGCCGCCTGCAAGGCGCTGGAGGAGGCCATTCTGGCACCGTACGAGGAGCGCGCGAAAACGCTCGAGCTGCCGGCGATTGTAACCAGTGATTCCCGCCCCGCGCCCGAGCACTACCGCGATGAGCCGCAGATCTGCGCCACCGTCACCTCGCTCGAGGCCGCCGAGGCCGCTCGCGCCGAGGGTGTAACGCGCATCTATATGACCACCGATGCGCTCGAGGCTGTCGGACTCTCCCCTGCCGATGCATTTGACCAGGGTATCGTGCCCGTACTCGACGAGGTCTGCCGCGCCGTCGACCACGTACGCGTCGACCCGTGGGTTGTTGCCGGCGCTACGGTCGCTATTGGCAACATCTCTGAGCTTGCCCTGGCCGCCCAGGTTGGCGCCACGGCCGAGATTCGCTCTTGCCTGCCGGTGCACAACACGCCCTGCATGGAGGCGCTTGCCGGGCGCGGAGCCGTTGCATTTTGGCTCTCGCCCGAGATCACGCTCGACGAGATTGTCTCGCTCGGCGCCGCCGCGCCCGCGACTCTGGGCATCACCGTCTTTGGCCGTCCGCGCGTCATGACAAGCGAGCATTGCATTCTGCAAGTTGCCAACGGCTGCATCCACGATTGCGCCAACTGCCGTCTGCGTGCCCGCAAGCTCTCGCTCAAGAATATCGACGGCAAGGTCATGCCCGTACGCACCGACATCCACGGCCGCTCTCGCTTGTACGACGCCTACCCCATCGACCTCACGCCTCAGGTTCCACAGTTACTCGATGCCGGCGTGCGCCGTCTTATGGTCGACGGAACCCTGCTCGAGACGGATGAGGTGGGCCGTGCCGTCGCCCGCGTCCGTCGTGCCGTCGAGGCGGCTCAAGCCGGCCGCAAGCCCGCCGCCCGCCTGCGCGGCGCTACCTCGGGCTGCATGTTTGTGGGAATTAGCTAACCGAAAGGCTTACACGTGAACGAAGAACCTCAAGTCCTCTACTGCGATGCCTGGCTCATGGCCATCGACAAGCCCGCCGGCATGATCGTCCACGGCGACGGCACCGGCGAGCGCACGCTCACCGACTACGCCAGCGACCTGCTGCTGGCGATGGGCGACGGCTTTGCCGCGACCGACATGCAGCCGCTCAACCGCTTGGACCGTGACACCACCGGCGTGGTGCTGTTCTCACTCGACAAGCAGACGCAGCCCGCCTTTGACCAGATGATCATCGACCACGCGTTCGTAAAGCACTACCTGGCGCTCGCCGAGGGCAAGATCGACTGGAACGAAAAGCTCATCGACAAGCCCATCGCCCGCGACCGTCACGACAGCCGCAAGATGCGCGTCGGCGCCAGCGGCAAGCCGTCTCAAACGCGCGTGAAGGTGCTCAAACGTCTTAAGAGCCGCCGTGGCCTGCCCACGCGCTCGTATATCGATGTCGAGTTGCTCACCGGCCGCAAGCACCAGATCCGCGTACATCTGGCCAGCGAGCGCCATCCCCTGGTGGGCGATGACCTGTACGGAACGCCGCGTCCCTGCGGCCTGATGCTCCACGCCCACAGCGTGTCCTTCACGCATCCCGTAACCGGCGAGCACATCCACATCGAAGCCCCCTGCCCCTGGGAGCCCTAAACCACCACAATGGGGACAGGCACCTTTGTGGTGGTTTTGCCGCGATGGCTCTGCCGGATTCCCAAACATCTCGATCTGTAACAGCTAAAGCCCATTTTGCGGTCTATCTGTTACAGATCGAGACATTCGAATCCCCTCAAGGGAATAATCTCAATCTGTAACAGTAACTCGGCAAAATCAGTCCCAGATGTTACAGATTGAGACAAAGGGACGGCGCGGTTCGTAAGTATCTCGATCTGTAACACCTAGCCCACTTTTAACGGTCCAGTTGTTACAGACGTAGACAAACCGGTAGACAACGAAAGCGGCAACGCCCGTGATGGACGTTGCCGCTTTTCTATTGAGAAAACTACTCGGTTTCCGTTGCTAACCACCACAATGGGGACAGGAGCCTTCGCGGTGATTTTGGCCTTCCCGTCGCTAGACCGTGATGACGTTGTCCATTGCCCGGTACTTGGCAGGGACATCGCCTGCGGTAATAATCGTTGCGTCACGGAAGTCCGCGAACTTGACGGGCGCCACCATGCCAAATTTACTGGCGTCCGAGATTACGAAGCGCTTGGCCGTATGGCGCATCGAGATACGCTTTACTTGCGCCTCCTCGATATCGGGCGCCGTGAAGCCCTGCTCGGCGGCAATGCCGTTAGAGCCCCAAAAGCCACAGTTGAAGTTGTAGCGGTCTAAGGTTGCCAAGGCATCGGGGCCAACGAGCGCCTCGGTCTCGGGTTTGAGCTCGCCACCCAGCACCACGGTACGCATGCCGCGCAAAGCAAGGCGTTGAGCATGGAGCACGGAATCGGTCACATAGGTGACATCTTCAAGGTGTGGAAGATGCTCGATGAGCCTGAGCGTCGTCGAACCCGAGTCGATGTATACAAAGCTCTCGGGCTCCACAAGTGCCGCCGCACGGGCGCAGATACGTTCCTTGTCGTCGTTATGGAGATCGCTGCGCTCATTAAGCGTTAGGTCGCGCGTCACGTGCGCGCGCTCAAGGCTCGTCGCCCCACCGTGCACCTTGGCGATACGGTGTGCGCGATTGAGCGTCTGCAGGTCGCGCCGAATGGTAGACGCCGTCACGCCCAGGGCTTCGGCAAGCTCCGGCACGGTAACCGAGCCGGTCTGCTGAACCATCGACACGATCGCGTTGAGCCTATCTTCCGCTAGCATCGCTTACTCCTCCTCGGGGTACACGACTCCCCAGTCGGCGCGTAGCTTGGTCATCAGCTCCATAACATCAGAAGCATAATCCAGCAGCTCACGCTTAGAGTCGTCGCCGGCAACGGCCTTCTCAAGATCGGCCATCTCATAGCAAAGGGCGTAAGCCTCGGTGCCGGCGTGGACCTCCTCGCGGTGGCCGTCCGCAGTCCACACGATGGTCGCGTGATCGGCGCGCGGATACTCGTTGACCTCGATATAGCACTTATCGAAGCTAATAATCGAGCGCTTGGGTTGCTTGGAGTGGAGCGTGAGGCTCACAACACCCAGCTGCTGCTCGGCATTACGGCAGACGATGCCGCCCGCAACGTCAACACCGGTCTCACAGGTGTTGCCCAACGAAACGACCTCAATGGGCTGGCTTGCCATAAAGAGACGCATGACGGACAGGGCATACACGCCAATGTCGAGCATGGCTCCGCCAGCAAGGTTGCGGTTGTAGAAGCGATTGGTCAGATCGCCGTACTCCTTGTAGCTACCAAAGTTGAGCTGGGCGAGGTTCATGCGGCCGAACTCACCGGCATCCATGCGACGGCGCAGCTCTTGATACAAGGGCATATGAAGCACCGTGGTGGCGTCCATGAGGACGACGTTGTGCTCGTCGGCGATGGCACGCGCCTCGTCGAGCTCAGCGGAATTGAGGGTAATGGCTTTCTCGCAGAGCACGTGCTTGCCGGCGGCCAGCGCGTCACGCAGATAGGTGATATGCGTGTTGTGCGGCGTGGTGATATAGACGGCGTCGATGCCCGGATCGGCGTAGAGGTCCTCAACCGATTCATAGACCTTCTCGATGCCATACTGCTCAGCAAAAGCCTGAGCCTTGGACAGCGTACGGTTGGCGACGCCCGCAAGCTTGCGGCCGGCAAGAGCGAGAGACTGGGCCATCTGGTTGGCGATAACACCGCACCCGATCACTGCCCAGCGAAGCTCGGGAGCCGTAAAGATGTCGTTTGGGAACGGCTGATTCTGGACCGAGGCAAACGCCGCCTTTGCGGCTGCCTCGGCGTCGAGCGGAGCCTGTTTGGAATCTGCCATGATGTGCCTCCTGAGTCATCGGAAGTTCTTCATTTCTAACAATCCTATAGTCGCACAATTGCGCGCGTATCTGCTCGTGTTTGCGTATTTATTTGCTTATCGGTCATTATTTAGCCATAGTTGGCAGATGTTTGCGCGGCTATGCGCATTATCGCGCAAGGCTATGCGCGTAAATGCGCATGCGACGATCCTTGTGAAACATAAAGGGACGGAACACCAAAGCCCTAAAAGACAGACCCAGCTGTATTACTTCACCCCTCTGGGGGCATCAGACATCAAAGGATCGTCCCAAACTGCCGGCACATAGAGACTGTCCCCCCCCATTACAGTCTGAAGTGGGCCACCGATAAATTTCGATGGCGAGCATTCGGCGCATTGCCTACGATACGGGCAAGCCCCGAGGGGCCGCCGATCGGGCGCCTCCGGATGGCCGTCTGCCCCTGCCCCGTAGAGGGCCCGGGGGGTGTTGCCACCGGGGGCGCTCGCCGCTCCGGACGACTGATAGCAAGTCATTTAAGTCTGTCCCCAATGAGTAGGGATAGAAAAAGACCCGGGTGCCGTGGGGCATCCGGGCCTTTGCTAGCAACTTGATGTTGCGGGCAGCTTAGAACTTGTGGCCGCACTTCTTGCAGACGCGCAGCTTGTTCTTGCCGTCCTTCTCGTGACCGACGCGGGTAACCTTACCGCACTCGGGGCAGACGAGATTGACGTTAGAGGCGTCGATAGGAGCCTCCTGCGAAACGATGCCGCCCTGCTGGTTGGCAGCGTTGGGCTTGACGGCCTTCTTGACGACCGAAACGCCCTCGACAACGACCTTGTTCTCGGCGGGGAGAGCACGCAGGACAACGCCCTGCTTGCCGCGATCCTTACCAGAGAGAACCTGGACCTTATCGCCCTTCTTGATATACATATATCTCCCCTAACTACAGGGTCTCGGGAGCGAGCGAGACGATCTTCATGTACTTCTTGTCACGAAGCTCGCGAGCGACAGGCCCGAAGATACGGGTGCCGACGGGCGAACCATCGTTGTTGATGACAACGCAGGCGTTCTCATCAAAGCGAATGTAGGAGCCATCCTTGCGGCGGATCTCCTTAACGGTGCGAACGACGACGCAACGGACAACGTCCTTCTTCTTGACGTTGGCGCCAGGGGTAGCCTCCTGGACAGCACCGATGAACACATCGCCGATGCCTGCATAACGACGCTTGGAACCGCCAAGCACCTTGATGCAGCGAATCTTGCGAGCGCCGGAGTTGTCGGCGACGTTCAGCATGGTTTGCATCTGAATCATGGTAGATGTTCCTCCGAACTAAGAACCGAAGAGAGGTGCGCAGCCTTTATACGGCCCGTGGTATGCAAGCCAGACATACGCACATCTTCGGAAACGTACAAGTCGTAAGAGCGACTGCTTATTTAGCGCGCTCGACGACCTCGATGAGGCGCCAACGCTTCATCTTGGACATAGGACGGGTCTCCATAACGCGGACGGTATCGCCCACGCCAGCCGTGCACTCCTCGTCGTGAGCGTGCAGCTTCTTGGAGCTGGTCATCATCTTGCCGTACTTGGGGTGACGCTTGCGCTCGGTGATGGTGACAACAATGGTCTTGGCACCGGAGACGGAGGTAACGACACCCGTACGGACCTTACGCGAGTTACGCGAATCAGTCATGTTCTCTCCTTAGGTCCTACTCGGCGACAGCGGACTTCTCCGCTGCGATCTCGCGGGCGCGCTGCTCCGTGAGGACGCGAGCGATGTCCTTCTTCACGGTGTTGACGCGAGCGGTGTTGTCCAGCTGGCTGGTGGCCATCTGGAAACGAAGGTTAAAGAGCTCGGCGCGCATTTCCTTCAGCTTCTCAACGAGCTGAGCGTCCGAGAGCTCACGAATCTCTGCGGGCTTCATTAGTTCTCCTCCTTGGCGGCGGCGGCGTCCTCAGCAGCCCACTTGGCCTCGAGAGCGGCCTCCTCAGCCATCTCCTTCTCGATGCGCTGCTCAGCGTTCTTAGCAGCAACAATCTTGGTCTTGATGGGAAGCTTGTGCTGTGCAAGACGCAGAGCCTCGCGAGCGACCTCCTCGGGCACGCCCTTGACCTCGAACATGATGCGGCCGGGCTTGACGACGGCCACCCACTCCTCGGGGTTACCCTTACCAGAACCCATGCGAGTCTCAGCAGGCTTCTTGGTGATGGGCTTATCAGGGAAGATCGTGATGTAGACACGACCGCCACGCTTCATGTAGCGGGTCATGGCAATACGAGCGGCCTCGATCTGACGGTTGGTGATCCAATGGGCCTCGAGAGCCTGGATACCAAACTCGCCGAAATGCAGCTCGGTATTACCCTTGGCCTGGCCCTTCATGGAGCCACGCTGCACCTTGCGGTGAAGAATACGCTTAGGGGCAAGCACTACTGACCCCTCCTCTCGGAGTTACGACGACGAGGACGGGAAGAGCCCTCGAGTGCAGGGTTGGGAACGGGCTGGCCCGGGAGCTTCTCGCCCAGGTAGATCCAGACCTTCACGCCGCAAGCGCCCATGGTGGTGCTGGCGACAGCCGTGCCGTAGTCGATCTTGGCACGGAGGGTGTGCAGAGGCACGCGACCCTCACGGTACCACTCGCGACGGCCCATCTCGGCACCGCCGAGACGACCGGAGCACTGGATACGGATGCCCTTAGCGCCGGCCTTGCGGGCGGACTGGACAGCCTTGCGCATAGCGCGACGGAAGGCAACGCGGCCCTCGAGCTGCTCGGCAATGGACTGAGCAACGAGGTTGGCGTCGAGCTCGGGGCGCTTGATCTCGACAACGTCGACGGAGAGCTGGCCCTTGGAGACGCCAGCGACCTTCTCGAGCTCGGTGCGGAGGGTATCGATCTCGGCACCCTTCTTACCGATGACAACGCCGGGGCGAGCAGTGAGGATGATGACCTTCACCTTGTCGCCAGCGCGCTCGATCTCGACACGGGAGACAGCTGCGCGGGAAAGACGCTTCTCGAGGTACTTGCGGATCTCGAGATCGTTACCGAGGGTCTTAGCGTAATCCTTCTCTGCGAACCAGCGGGAGCGCCAGTTCTCGGTGATGCCAAGACGGAAGCCGGTGGGGTAGACTTTCTGACCCATACAGCTTTACGCCTCCTTTCGAGGAGCAACGACGACGGTGATGTGGGAAGTACGCTTCAGAATGCGAGAAGCGGAACCCTTGGCGCGGGGACGGATGCGCTTAAGCGTCGGACCCTCGTCAACATAGGCAGCGGCGACAACCAGGTTGTCGGCACGCAGACCGTTGTTGTTCTCGGCGTTCGCAACGGCGGAACGGAGAACCTTCTCGACATCCACGGCGACGGCGCGGTCGCAGAAGTGGAGGATGTCGAAGGCCTGAGCGACAGGCTTGCGGCGGATCAGATCGACCACCAGGCGGGCCTTGCTGGGGGAAACACGCACGTACTTAGCGACGGCGCGAACCTCGGTGGCCTCAGTTTCAATAGACTTAGTTGCCATTTACGGTTAACCCCCTATTTGGCCTTGTGGCCACGGAACGTACGAGTCGGCGCGAACTCGCCGAGCTTGTGACCAACCATGGACTCGGTAACATACACGGGCACATGCTTGCGGCCGTCGTGGACGGCGATGGTGTGACCAACCATCTCGGGGAAGATGGTGGACGCGCGGGACCAGGTCTTCACGACGTCCTTCTTGCCAGCCTCGTTCATCGCGGTGATACGCGAGAGAAGGCGAGTCTCCACGAACGGGCCCTTTTTGAGACTTCTGCTCATAAGTGCTTTCTCCTAAAACTCGGTATCCGAAATTACTTCTTACGGCGACGAATGATGTGCTGATTCGAGACCTTCTTCTTCTTGCGCGTACGAAGGCCCTTCGTCGGCTTACCCCAGGGGGTAACGGAGGGACGACCAGAGGTGTGGTTCTTGCCCTCGCCACCGCCGTGCGGGTGGTCGACAGGGTTCATGACGGTACCGCGGACGGTCGGGCGCACGTTCATGTGACGCTTACGGCCGGCCTTGCCGATGACGATGTTGGAGTGATCGGCGTTGCCGACCTCACCGACGGTGGCGCGGCAGGTAACGAGGATGCGGCGCATCTCGGAGGAAGGCATACGGACGATAGCGTACTTGCCCTCCTTACCCATCAGCTGGCAGGAGTTACCGGCGGAACGGGCGATAGCAGCGCCCTTGCCCGGCTGGAACTCGACGGCGTGGATGAGCGTACCGACGGGGATGTCGGCGAGGGGCAGAGCGTTGCCCGGCTTGATGTCGGCGTCAGAACCGGACATGATGGTCTGACCGACCTCGAGGCCCTTGGGGGCCAGGATGTAGCGCTTCTCACCGTCAGCGTAGTGCAGCAGAGCGATGCGAGCGGAACGGTTCGGATCGTACTCGATCGTGGCAACCTTGGCGGGCACGCCGTCCTTGTTGCGCTTGAAGTCGATCACGCGGTAACGACGCTTCACGCCGCCGCCCTGGTGGCGGGTGGTGATGCGGCCGTTGTTGTTACGACCGGCCTTCTTGGGCAGGGGCTCGAGAAGAGACTTCTCGGGCTTGGTGCAGGTGATCTCGGAGAAGTCGGAGATCGTCTGCCAACGCCTACCAGCGGAGGTCGGCTTAAGGTGCTTTACAGCCATTACAATCCCTTTCAATAGGAATCCGTTAGCCATCGCAGACAGGGATTCGAGGTTCTGCCTCGGGTGCGATGACACCGGACGTATACACGGTTCCGGGCGTGTCCATTTAATACGCCCAAAACCTTGAGCTCCCGCCTCCCCTATTTGGGAGGCATGAGCTCACTCAACAGCAGCGAGTCTTAGGCCTGGTTGCCAAAGACCTCGATGGTGTCGCCCTCGGCCAGCGTGACGATGGCCTTCTTCCAAGAACGGGTCTTGCCGGCGACATAGCGCACGCGCTTGGTCTTGGGCTTGACCGTCAGGGTGTTCACGCGAACGACCTTGACGCCGAAGATCTCCTCGACAGCGTCCTTGATCTGATACTTGTTAGCATCCTTGGCGACCTCGAACGTGTACTTGTTCAGCTCCATGCCGGAGAAGGAACGCTCGGACACGATCGGACGGATGATGATCTCGTGGGCGGTCATTTATGCAAGCACCTCCCCGAAGTGAGCGGCGATGTCGGCGGGCATCAGCACAGCGTTGTTGTTGACGAGATCGTAGGTGTTGGCCTCGTCAGCAGTGATGATGAACGTCTTGGGAATGTTGCGGAACGACAGGTAGGCGTTGACGTCCTCATCGCGAACGATGATGGTCAGACGCTTGCCCTCAAGACCGAGAGCCTTGAGCATGGCGACGGCAGCCTTGGTGGAAGGCTTCTCGAAGCCGTAGTCGTCGACGAGCACGAGCTCGCCATCGGCCAGCTTGGCGGACAGCGCGGAGCGCATAGCCAGCTTGACCTCCTTGTTGTTCATACGCTTAGCGTAGGAACGGGGCTTGGGGGCGAAGACAACGCCACCGTGACGCCACTGGGCAGCACGGATGGAACCCTGGCGGGCACGGCCGGTGCCCTTCTGACGCCAAGGCTTCTTGCCGCCACCGGAAACCTCAGAGCGACCCTTAGCAGACTGGGTGCCCTGGCGCCAAGAGGCCATCTGGCACTTGACGATGTGGTGCATAACGTGGATGTTCGGCTCGATGCCGTACACCTCAGCGGCGAGCTCGGCCTCGGCGACCTTCTTGCCCTCGCTGTTCTTTACTTCAAACTTTGCCATTTAAGTGTTCTCCTTGGTATGACGCTGGGCTAAATGGGCTGGGCCCTTAGGCCATACGGATGGCGACGAGACCATTCTTGGCACCCGGGACAGCGCCCTTGACCAAGATGAGGTTCTGCTCGGCATCGATGCGGACAACGGAAAGGTTCTTGACGGTAACGCGCTCGTTACCCATGTGACCGGCCATCTTGACGCCCTTGAGGACGCGCGCAGGATAGGCGCACTGACCGATAGAACCGGGGTGACGCTGGAAGTGAGAACCATGCGTCATAGGACCGCGGCGCTGACCCCAGCGCTTGATGCGACCCTGGAAGCCCTTACCCTTGCTAACGCCGCTTACGTCGATAACGTCGCCTGCTGCGAATACGTCAGCCTTCAGAACGTCGCCAACGTTTACGTTGCTGATGTCGTCTAATCTGAACTCCTTGAGAGTTCTCTTGAAGGGGAGGTCATTCTTCTTGAAGTGACCTGTCATGGGCTTGTTTG
>USCS01000044.1 GCA_900552875.1 uncultured Collinsella sp.
ATGGTCAAGGACATGCTCGAGGACTTCCCCGACTATCTGCCTAACACTTATCTGCAGTACTATCTGTATCCCGAGTACAAGGTCGCTCACCTCGACCCCGACTACACTCGCTCCGACGAGGTTATCAACGGTCGTGAGAAGCGCGTGTTCGCCGAGTGCGAGCGCGTTGCCAAAGTCGGCACCGCAAAGAACTCCTCGGTTGTGCAGAACGATGCTCATGGCGATATGATCGTGGAAATCACGTCGGCCATTTATCGCAACACCAACAAGACCTTCATTGTCATGGTTCCCAACAACGGGATTATCGAGGGCATGCCCGATGACGCCATGGTCGAGGTCGCGGCGAGCGTTGGCTCCAATGGCCCGCATCCCTACGCTGTCGGTAAGATCGGCACCTTCTATCGCGGCCTTATGGAGAACCAGTACGCCTATGAGCGCCTGACTGTTGAGGCTTGGATGGAGGGTTCCTACGAGAAGGCCCTGCAGGCACTCACGCTTAATCGTCTGGTCGGTGACGCAAAGAAGGCTCGCAAAGTGCTCGACAAGCTCATCGAGGCCAATAAGGATTACTGGCCGGAGCTTAAGTAGCTAGTTCCATAGCGCTTGATAACTGTTATGGGGCGTGTGGGCTGTAGAGCTGCACGCCCCGTTTCTTTAAGAGGGGTATCCCATGAACAAAGATGAGCTGCTGGCAAAGTTCCAGCGCCTGGGCAAAGTCCTCATGACGCCTGTCTTGATCCTGCCAATCGCCGGCATCCTTCAGGGCTTTGGCAATGCCTTTACCAGCCCCACCCTTACGGCAGCTGTTCCCTGGCTTGCTGCTCCGGGCTTTGCGATTTTCTTTTCGATTCTCAAGGCCGCAGCCGGCATCGTTATGAACAACATCCCGGTTATCTTCTCGATTTGTCTCGCCTATGGCTTCGCCAAGTCCGAGAAGGCTACCGCGGCGCTTTGTGGCTTTTTGGGCTACATGTGCATGAACTCCGTGATGGGCACGTTCCTTACGGCGACTGGCGTTATCGATCCCGCGAATCTTACGACGGGCCAGAGCACGATCCTCGGTATCACCACGCTCGACACTGGCGTTATTGGCGGTCTTCTGGTGGGTGCAATCGTCGCATGGTTGCATAACCGTTACTACAAGATTGAGCTGCCTGCCGTGTTCTCCATCTTCAACGGCACGCGCTTTATCCCGGCGGTGACGCTGCTCTCATGCAGCATCCTCGCATTGGTCATGTCCTTTGTATTCCCGTTTATTCAGAACGCTCTCGGCGCGCTGTCCGAGTTCATCAAGACCACGGGTGCCTTTGGTGCATTTGTCTACGGTGCCGGCGAGCGCATGCTCCTGCCTTTTGGCCTGCATCACTTTGTCTATTTGCCGTTCTTCTTCACGTCGCTCGGTGGCGTCGAGACCATCGACGGCCAGACCGTTCAGGGCGCTATCAATATCTACAACGCGATCCTGGGCTCTCCTAGCACGCCGTTTAACATCGAGGTCAGCCGTTTTGTCATGAACGGCAAGGTTATCTTCGCCATGTTCGGCCTGCCCGGCGCTGCACTCGCCTTCTACAAGACGGCACTTCCCAAGAACAAGAAGAAGACCGCAGCGCTCATGATCGCCATCGTGGTGCCTTGCATCCTCTCCGGCATTACCGAGCCGCTCGAGTACTCCTTCCTGTTTATCGCGCCCATCCTCTACGTGTTCCACGCTCTCATGGCTGGTCTTGCCTATGCGCTGACCTATATCCTGCAGTTCAACGTGGCTGGCTCTGCATCCTTTGGCGGCCCGCTCCTGTCGTTGATCTTTAACGGCATTATGGGTGCAGCCAAGGGCTCCAACTGGCAGGTTATCCTGTTCCTCGGCCCCATCTACTTCGTGGTGTACTACTTCGTCTTCAAGTTCATCATTCTTAAGAAGGGCCTTAAGACCCCCGGCCGCGAGGAAGAGTCCGACGATGAGGCCGAAAAGGCTCCCAAGACCGTGATCAGCGACCTCATTCCCGCCATCGTTGAGGCAGTGGGCGGCGACAACAACATTAAGTCTGTCGAGGCCTGCTTCACCCGTCTGCGCATCCAGCTCAATGACTGTGACAAGGTGGTTGATGACGCCGAGTTTACCGAAAAGCTCGAAGCGCGTGGCATCGTGCATGTTAACGGCGGCGTGCAGATTGTCTACGGTAACATGGCATCTAACTACGCAACCCAGATGCGCGAGCTGCTGGGTATGGAATAAACGCCCCACATATCTATAAAATCCGGTGTAGAAGGCGGCGGCAGACAATGCGTCTGTCGCCGCCTTTGAGTTACCCCACGCGCATTTCGTGTACTTCGGATACACGAAATCGTGGAAAAGCGTGTATCTGAAGTACACGAAATTGCACTGCTGAAGCTTCCGGGCGGATAAACATACTCATATTGGGCGGTTCACCGGTTGCTCGCCACCTTGGGCTATGTTCGCCCCTATGCCTGCATCCGGGGCCGTGCTGATTGACGACGGCGTTCCCAGCGAGCCAACTTAATCGTCACCAGCGTAAGCACCCAGGCCACAAGCGAGAACGCGGCACCCACTGCGCCTACATATGCAATGCCAACGCTGCTTACCACGGCGCCGCCCACTGCGGTGCCAAACGAGATGCCGACGTTAAACGCCATGGGCTCAACCGAACTTGCGAGTACCATCGACTTGGGATGGCGGCTGCGTGCCACGTCCATAAAGTGCGTGATGCACGACACCGAGAACAGGTACATGAGCAGCGCCAAGCTAAAGACAAAGACCAGCGCGAGCGGCATGGTGCCGCCCACAGCAAACAGCCCGAGTAACGCCGCAGCTTGCAGCACAAACGTCACAAGCAGCGCTTTCATGCCAAAGCGCGCATCGATCCATCCGCCCAGAATGTTCGAGATCAGACAGAACACGCCGTAGGCCATGAGCGTGGTACTGGCTTCGACCGTGCCCATGCCCAACACCTGCTCTAGATAAGGCGTCACATAGCCGTAAAACACGTAGACCGAGCCCACGCCAAACAAAAAGATGAGCATGCCGGTGATGATGCTCGGCTCGCGTAGCAGACCCGCCTGCTCGCGAAAGGTGGCGGGCTCGTCGGTCTGTCCGGCGCGCGGCATAAACGCCACGAGCGCTCCGCATATCAGAACGGCAAAGGCCAGCGTGCCGTACATGGCCACGTGCCAATCGAGCGTGTCGGCTACAAACTTGCCGATTGAAGTGACAAAGACCATTGCCACGGAAAACGCACCATATACCACCGAGATGGCAAGCGAAGTTTGCTGCGGGGACAGCAGCTCGGGGATGTACGTCACACCCACGGCGAGCAGTGCGCCCGAGACAGAGCCCAGGACAATGCGCGAGATAAACAGCACCTGGAAGTTGGGCGCCAACGCCATGACCAGGTTGCCGAGCACAAAGACGATGCTGTAACACACGAGCAGCTGGTAGCGGCGGAATCGCCCCGTGCTGAGCGCGAGCACCGGCGTCGCGATGGCGTAGACGAGCGCAAACACGCTAATAAGTTGGCCCGCAGTGGCAAGCGATATGCCGAGTTCCGTCGCCAAGTCGCTTTCGATGCCGATGACCACGAATTCGGAGCAGCCGAGCGAGAATCCCAACAGTACGAGCAGCGCCAGGCAGAGCTTGGTGCGCGCGGGGGAGAGCGCGGCGGCGGTTGACTTGCTTTTAGGCGTGGTTGCGGCGGTCAAGGTTGTCACTCCAATGTCGCATGAATAAGCGGGATTCAATCCCTGCAACTCTAACAGAATGTGACAAAGGGACAGCCCCTTTGTCACATTGCGCTGCCAGCCAGTCGCCCAAACCATCACAACATTCGGCGAAAATCTCGAAATCGAGGAAAAGCGTCGAATGTTGTGATGGTTTTCCTGTCTGTGCCGGCGAGCTCCAGCGCCGTCTGGGGGTATAAGGCTAGCAAGTGTTTATTTGCGAGGCCTAAGGGGCGCCCCGTATGGATATCGATAACTTTGAATGGTGGTATAGCGAGGGTGAGGCTCCGGATGAGGAGTGGGACGAGTCCATGCCGCGTGACATGTCGAGCGACGAGGACGAGACCGGCAACGACGCCGCCGCCGGCTCGGACGCCGCTTCCGACTCCGCCGAATCCCTAACCTTTGAACAGGCCTGGGCCCAGGCCGAGGCAGACGAGGCCAAGGCCGACGCTACGGCCACGCTCGGCGAGCCAGCCGACATGTCGATCTCGCCGGCAAAGACCCCGCAGCCGCGCCACACCATCGATCCTGACAGCACGGCGTCTTTCAGCATTCTCGACGTACCCGCGCAGGGTGCCCAGGCGCCCGCCCCCACGCATCGTCCCAACTTGGCTCGTGAGGAAGACGCGGGCCGCCGCTCGCCACTCGGCCCCATCCTCATCGCCTTTATGGCCGGCGTCATCGCCTGCTCGGCAATCGGCAGCGTCTGGAGCCATGTGGAACGACAGCGCGAAGACGCCGCCAAGGTCGAGATGTCTGTCGAGCAATCGCTCAGCCGCACGCGCTCGGTGCATGTGTCGGTCGAGGTCAAGGACGGTGCGACATGGGATACCGCCCGCGGCGACAGCCAGATGCTCATCCACATCGTGGGCCGCACGCTCAAGGGGCAGGCGGTCGATGAGTATCAATATGTCAACTCTGACGGTGACGGCATCGAGCTCAAGCCCGGAGACTACGAGCTCACGGTCGATGAGGCGCCCGTCGCCACCGACGGCACGCGCTTCCGCGCCTCGAAGCGCATGGTCCCCGTGAGTTTTAACTCGCAGGCGCCCGATACGGTCGACAGCACGCCGCAGGGCGGGTTCGATCTTTACGTGGACGCTCAATAATTGCGTGCCGCCTCTTCCCGCAGCCAAGAGTGGGACAATAGCCCTCGACACTATTGTTTACTTTTGGAGGAAGTAGCATGTCCACCGTCACCACCATCAAGCGCGGCGGCCTCACCGCGGCCATCGATTCCATGGGCGCCCAGCTCACGAGCCTTGCCCTCAACGGCAACGAGTATCTGTGGCAGGGCGACCCGGCCTTTTGGGGCAAGCATGCGCCTATCCTGTTCCCCATCGTGGGATCGCTGCGCAACAACATGGCGACATCTGCGGCCGGCACCTGCGAGATGCCGCGCCACGGACTCGCTCGCATCGTCGAGCACAAGTTGGTCGAGGTTTCGGAGGACGGCTCCTCGGTAACGTACGAGATCACTGACACGCCCGAGTCGCTCAAGGCGTTCCCGTTCCACTTTAAGCTCAACATGACCTATGCCCTGACCGGCGACGCCACGCTCACGCAGACCTTTGCCGTCACCAACACCGGCGACGTGGCCCTGCCGTTCTCGGTGGGCGGTCATCCTGCATTCAACGTGCCCGCCCCCGGTGCCGAAGACGAGGCGTTCGAGGATTACGAGCTGGCGTTTACCGAGGCTTGGACTAACGAGGCCCCCATCATCACGCCCGACGGTCTTATGACGTTCGAGGGCAGCTACAAGGCTCCCGATAACTCGGACGTGCTGCCCATCACGCACCGCAGCTTATATAACGATGCCATCATGTTCACCGATGTCCCGGGTTCCACGCTCACGCTGCGCGGCCGCAAGTCGGGCCACGGCGTCAAGATCGACTTTGAGGGCTTTAAGTACATCGGCGTGTGGTCTGCCGCCAACGACGCCCCGTTTGTGGCGCTCGAGCCCTGGACCGGCCACACCACCATGGACACCGAGGACGACGTCTTTGAGCACAAGGTCAACACCATCACCTTGGCGCCGGGCGAGACGGACGAGCGCAGCTTTAGCGTTACGCTGCTCTAGGGGTTCCGCCGTTCTGGGCGGTCATAACTTGAGCGTGGATAATCTCCCGTTTTGAGCTCATGTGCGAGCCAAAAGTGGGAGATTTTCCACCCTCATTTCGATGCATGGGTTAGGGTAGCTAATTTGGGATGGGGCTATTTTGACTACTTTGCATGTGAAAGTAGTCAAAATAGCCCCAAATTAGCTGCCCTTGCATCAATCAGTCATTTTCCAGTTCGTAAACTTGTATGTATGCATACAAGTGGATAGCGGCGTGCGGTATCCTGTTGAGTCGTTAGCATACGATTCAACAGGGAAGGCAGATTATGCATTCTCCCCAACAGCGCGGCATGCAGACCCAGCCGGTATGCAGCCGTCGCATCTTTTTGGGTAGCGCTCTCGCTGCGAGCGCTTCCGTCGTCGCCGGCGCGCTCGCCGGCTGTCAGCGCCCGTCCACGCTCAAGGTGGTTCAGCCCACGACGGGCGGCGGTCGCGACGACCTGTCCGATTCCGTGATCGGCAAGGATAAGATCCGCATCGGCATGGAGGCGGCCTACGCCCCGTACAACTGGCAGGTTTCCGAAGCCAGTGAGTACACCATCCCCATCGACAACGTGCAGGGCGCCTATGCCGATGGCTACGACGTGCAGATCGCCAAGATCGTCTGCAAGGCCCTCGGTGGCGAGCCCGTTGCCGTCAAGCAGAGCTTCTCGGGCCTTATCGATTCGCTCAACAACGGCCAGATCGACCTCATCATTGCCGGCATGAGCGCCACGCCCGAGCGCGAGGAGTCGGTCGGCTTTTCCGACCCGTACTTCATTGGCTACTTTGGCCTGTTCGTAAAAGAGGGTTCCCCCTACCAAAACGCCACCAAGCTCAGCGACTTTAGCGGTGCCACGGTACTCGGCCAAAAGGACACCATGCTCGACACCGTCATCGACGAGATTCCGGGCGTTGTGCACAAGAACCCGGTCGACTCCGTCCCCACGGTGTTCTCGAACCTGCTGCAGGGCACGTGCGACGCCGTGACCTACAACACCGAGAACGAGAAGGGCTATATGGCCCAAAATCCGGGCATTGTCCCTATTCATTTTGCCGAGGGCGAGGGCTTTAAGCAGGAGGTCGCGGCAAATGTCGGTTGCCGCAAGGGCTCGGACAAACTGCTTAAGCTCATCGATAAGACGCTCAAGGGCATTAGCCAAGAGGAGCGCGACCAAATGTGGGACGCGTGCCTCGACCGTCAGCCGGCATAGGGAGGCAGCATGAAAACCATCAATCGCCTGGCCTCCTTTATCAAGGCCGACCACCGTTATGTATACCTAGGCACGAGCGTTATCGCGGCGCTCGGCCTGGCGTTTAGCCAGCGCAACCCCACGCCGCTGAGCTTCTTGGCCCCCACGGGCGTGTTCCAAGATTGCCTTTGGGCGATCCTGTGGGCGTGGCTCGTCGTGTCGGCGGCGGCGCTGGTCGCCAAGCTCATGCACTGGAACGACTATCACGAAAAGTCGCCGTTCGCATCCGAGCGTTTCCGTCGTGGCGCACGCTTGGGCAGCTACGTCGTGGTCGCCATCGCGGTGATCTTCTTTATCGACCGTTGCGTCATGTCGTTTATCGACCTGGTGCAGGTGAGCATTGTCTCGGATTCCAACCCCAGCGACTTTTTGTCGAGCCTGGTCTACATGACCTACAAGAGCGGCGACTTCTTCATTCGCGGTATCGAGATCACCATCGCGCTTGCCACCTTCGGCACCGTCATCGCATTCTTCCTGGCACTGCTCTTTGTGTTCCTGCGCATTCAGACCTTCGATCGCGTGGACAACGACCTGGTGCGCTTCTTTAAGAGTATCGGCCGCGGCTTTGCGACCGTCTACTCCACCATCGTGCGCGGCACGCCCATGATGGTCCAGGGTCTGCTCATCTATTACGCGGGCTTCACCGTTTTGCGCGGCATGGGCTTCGAGACCGCTCAGGCCAACCAGATTTGGAGCACCTTCACCGCCGGCCTCGTTACCATCTCGCTCAACTCCACCGCCTACATGATGGAGGTCCTGCGCGGCGGCATCGAGTCCATCGATCCCGGCCAGGCCGAGGCAGCACGCTCGCTGGGCCTGTCGCAGTGGCAAGCCATGCGCAAAGTCGTGTTCCCCCAGGGCATTAAAAACGCGATCCCGGCGCTCACCAACGAGCTCATCATCAACATCAAGGATTCGTCGGTGCTCTCGGTCATCGGCGTGTTTGACCTCATGTACGCCACCACCACCGTCGCCGGCGTGTACTACCGCCAGATGGAGGTCTACTGCGTGGCGCTCGTGGTCTACCTGATCCTGACGCTCGTGGCGAGCCGCCTGCTCGAGGCCTTTGGCAAAAAGCTTGGCGCCGAGGCTCCTGCCACGCTGCCCAGCTCCAACTAGGCTCAAGACGAGGAGAATCATCATGGCAGATACCGCCACTACCGGCACCGCGGCCGCCGCACAGACCAATGAGCCGCTCATCCGCGTCGAGGGCCTGCGCAAGAGCTTCGGCTCGCTCGAGGTACTCAAGGGCATTGACCTGTCCGTTAACCCCGGCGAGGTCGTCACCATTATCGGCGCCTCGGGTTCGGGTAAGTCGACCTTCCTGCGCTGCCTCAACCTGCTCGAGACCCCGGACGCGGGCCACATCTGGTTCCACGGCCAGGACCTCACGGCCGAGCGCTGCAACATCAACAAGCTGCGTGAGGACATCGGCATGGTGTTCCAGGGCTTTAACCTGTTCAACAACATGGACGTGCTCGACAACTGCACGCTCGCGCCCGTCACGCTCAAAAAGATGAGCAAGGCCGAGGCCGAGAAGGTCGCGATGGAGCATCTGACGAGCGTGGGGCTCGAGAAGTTCGCGCACGCCGCCGTGGGTCGCCTGTCCGGTGGTCAAAAACAGCGCGTGGCCATCGCTCGTGCCCTATGTATGAATCCGCAGATCATGCTGTTCGACGAGCCGACCTCCGCACTCGACCCCGAGATCGTGGGAGAGGTGCTCGAGGTCATGCGCAAACTTGCTGCCGACGGCATGACCATGGTCGTCGTCACGCACGAGATGGCCTTTGCCCGCACCGTGTCCGATCGCGTGGTCTTTATGGACAAGGGCGTAGTGCTCGAGGACGCCGCGCCGGCAGAGCTCTTTGGCAACCCCAAGCACCAGCGTACCCGCGAGTTCCTCTCGCGTTATCTCGAGGACAAATAACCAACCGCAAGCGCTTATGTGGCAGGGCCGCTCCGGTGGGGCGGCCCTTGTCGTCACAATCGAAAGGATGTCATGGCCGAGGTTTGGCGCTTCTTTGCGCATGAGGATGATTTTGCCGGTATAGACGAGGCCGGCGCATGCGAGCGCTTGGGCCGCGTGCTGTCGTTTCCGACCATTTCGAGCATGGATGCCGAGGCGGTGGACTGGCAGCCGTTCGACGACCTGCGCGCGTATATGCAGCAGGCTTGGCCGCGCGTGTTTGCGGCGGGCGAGGTCGAGCTTATCGATCATTCGCTATTGGTGACGCTTGGCGGTTTCGACCCTGCCCTCAAACCCGTCATGCTCATGGGTCACATGGACGTGGTTCCTGTGGTGCCGGGCACCGAGGACGATTGGACTCACGCCCCCTTTAGCGGACATGTGGACGATGCCTACATTTGGGGCCGCGGCGCCATCGACATGAAAGACCAAGTCGCAGGCATTCTCGAGGCGGTTGAGTATGCGCTGGCCCACGGCTGGGAGCACGAGCGCACCCTGCTGCTGGCTTTTGGCCAGGACGAGGAAACCACGCAGTTCGGTGCGGGTGCCATCGGCCGCGTGCTCGAGGAGCGCGGCATTGAGCTTGAGTACCTGATCGATGAGGGTGACTACCGCATCGTTTCGGCTGCCGAGTACAGCGCGGGCGAGGACTGGCTCATGCACGCCGACCTTGCCGAGAAGGGCTACGCCGATATTGTGCTCAAGACGAAGAGTGAGGGCGGGCATTCGTCCAACCCCTACGGCGGCACATCGCTCGAGGTGCTGAGCCGTGCCATCACCGCAATCTGCGATATCGAATGGCCGACGCGCGTCACGGACCTGCTTGCCGCACAGCTCGTCGAGCTGGGGCTTTACACGGCCGACGAGAT
>USCS01000045.1 GCA_900552875.1 uncultured Collinsella sp.
GGTCTGCCGAGCCGTCGGGACGCAGCAGTACCTCGGCGGAGCGCAGGCGACCGTTGTAGTTGTAGCCCATGGAGTAGCCATGCGCGCCGGTGTCGTGGATCACGAGCAGGTCGCCCATGTCGATCTGCGGCAGCTTGCGGTCGATGGCGAACTTGTCGTTGTTCTCGCACAAGTTGCCCGTGATGTCGTACGTGTTCGTGACGGGGGCTGCGGTTTTATCAGGACCGTCCGGCTGACCCATCACCGTGATGTGGTGGTAAGCGCCATACATGGCGGGACGAATGAGGTCGACGGCACTGGCGTCCACGCCGATATAGTCCTTGTAGATCTGCTTTTCGTGGATGGCCTTGGTGACCAGGCATCCGTAGGGGCCCATCATAAAGCGGCCCATCTCGGTGCAGATCGCCACATCGCCCATGCCGGCGGGTACCAGAATCTCGTCGTAGGCCGCGTGTACGCCCTCGCCGATGGCGTGGATGTCGTTAGCCTGCTGTTCGGGCAGGTAGGGGATGCCCACACCGCCGGACAGGTTGATAAAGGCGACATGCGCGCCCGTCTCGCGCTCCAGACGCACGGCAAGCTCAAAGAGGATGCGCGCGAGCTTGGGGTAGTAGTCGTTGGTGACGGTGTTGCTGGCGAGGAAAGCGTGGATGCCAAAATGTTCGGCGCCTTTGGCCTTGAGCATGCGGAAGGCCTCAAAGAGCTGCTCGGTGGTCATGCCGTACTTGGAATCGCCCGGGTTGTCCATGATGCCGTTGGAAAGCTGGAACAGGCCACCCGGGTTAAAACGGCAGCTGACCGTTTTGGGAATCGGGCCGGCGACGCGCTCATAGAACTCAATGTGGCTGATGTCGTCAAAGTTGACGATGGCGCCCAGCTTGTCGGCAAGCGCAAAGTCGGCCGCCGGCGTGTCGTTGGACGAGAACATAATGTCGTGGCCCGTAATGCCCAGCGAGCGGGCAATCATGAGCTCGGTGTAGCTTGAGCAATCACAGCCGCAGCCGTATTCGTTAAGGATGGAAATGAGTGCCGGGTTGGGATTGGCCTTGACGGCGAAGTACTCCTTAAAGCCCGGGTTCCACGCAAAGGCATCGCGTACCTCTTGCATATTGCGACGGATGCCCGCCTCGTCGTATAGATGAAACGGCGTGGGGAACTGCTCAACGATGTGCTCGAGCGTCTCCTTGTCCACAAACGGCTGCTTGGCCGCGTATGCCTCGTTGGGGGTCAATGCCATGTCCCGTAAACCTCGCTATCCAGACGGCGCCATCTGCGCATCGAATCCGCATAGCGTGGACCCAATGTCCGGATAGCGCTCCCGCATTGCTGCAGACAGTCCTGCGGGTGTTTCCCGCAGGCCCACCAGGCTGTTCGTGCCCGAAAAACCCAGTTCGGCGGGTTTCGCCTCCCCACGGGGTCAAAGTCTGCCGACTCGCCCGCGGATCATCGTGCCCGCGCCTCTATCAAAGTGGTACAGACCCTACCACGAAGCACTTTATCAAACAAGAGTATTTGTATATAACGTTTAAAAAATGCAGCGGTATGCTAGAAACATGCACACAACAATCCTGCGTCACAATAGATGACAACTGATGCGCTCCACGAAAGGACCCTCTATGACCGAGCTCCAAGAACTCCGTCGCTATCGACGCGATCTCCATCGCATTCCGGAGCTCGATTTCGATCTTCCGCAAACCATTGCCTATATCGAGGACGTGCTGGCGCCGCTCGCCTGCGAGGTAGTTCATCCGTGTCCGAGTTGTGTCTGTGCGTTTTTCGATGCTGGCGTGGGCGCCTCGCATGCTATGGCGATTCGTGCCGATATGGACGCGCTGCCCATCGAGGAGGCGACGGGCGCGGCTTTCGTCTCGATGCATCCCGGCAAGATGCATGCCTGTGGCCACGATGGGCATATGGCTATGGCACTTGCCGCTGCAACCAATGTGGACCGTACGATTCGCGAGCAGCCGGGTGCGCTTAAGCGCAACGTGCTCTTTGTGTTTCAGCCTGCCGAGGAAACGACCGGTGGCGCAAAGACGGTGTGCGAAAGCGGCGTGTTCGAGCGCTATGGTGTCGACCGCATCTTTGGGTTTCATGTTTGGCCCGACCTGCCCGCCGGTACGCTGGCGAGCTGTTCTGGCCCACTGTTGGCGCGCTCGAGCGAGACGCATATCCACATCCACGGAGCGAGCATCCATATCGCCAAGACCTACGGCGTGCCGGTCGAGGAGTCGCACGATGCGGCCCTGGCGGCAGCGAAGTTTTTGGTTGCCGAGCGCGAGCTGATGGACGGGCTGGGCGACGATGAGCCCTGCATCGGTAAGTTCGGCTTGCTGCAGGCCGGTACGGTCTGCAATGCGGTGGCGGGGGAGGCGCACGTCGCCGGCAGCCTGCGTGTATTTACGGACGATATGTTCGACCGTGCGCGCGAAGGCGTACGCCGCGTGCTGGACGAGGCCTGTGCCGCGACGGGCTGCACGTATGACCTGGACTTTGCCGAAGGGTACCCGCCGGTCGACAACGATCCTGACCTGTTTGCCCGCATTGCGCCCGTCCTGCCCGAGTTGCAGCTCGTTGACGAGCCGTTGCTGATTGCCGAGGATTTCGCCTTCTATCAGCGTCATCTGCCGGGGGTGTTTTTCTTGCTGGGGACGGGCGTACCAGCCGGGCAAGACAACCCAAGTGACGCCGAGGGCTGTCCCGCTTACGCGACAAACGCCCTGCACACCGATACCATGCTCTTTGACGAGGAAATCCTGCTCAAAGGCCTCGACGTCTACAAACAATTACTTACGCTCGATTAGGTCCCTGTGTCAGTTACTCAGAATATACGAACAAATGTACGCTATAATATGAGCGCTATCGGGTTTGCTTTGAGTAGAGACAGGGGATGGCTTGGAATGTTGAAATCGTCGATTACCACAAATGAGGAGGCTGCGGGCGGCCTGCTGTCGCTGGTAACTCCAGGGGAGCTTCTTAAGGAGGAGTTTCTTGTCCCCATGGGCATTTCCCAATATCGTCTTGCAAAGGAGACCGGGATTCCGGCTCAGCGCATCGGGCAGATTGTTTTGGGCAAGCGCCGTGTGACGGCTGACACCGATCTTTGTCTTTGCCGCTACTTTGGTCTGACGGATGGCTATTGGCTTCGCGCTCAGATGGCATTTGACCTTGAAGCCGAGAAAAGAAGAATCGAGCCGGGGCTCGACAGGATCGTTCCTGTCCAGCGGGCTATCGCAATGTAGATCACGAGGGCACGGGGAATAGGGCAATGAACAAACAACGCCGGCCAACTGCCGTGTATAGTCCGGGTGGGTGCGGATGTGGCTTGTTGCTGCTTCCGGTTGTTGTTGTGAGCATTGGCGTGATGTTTGCGCTTGCTGGGGTGGCCGCGGCGGCGCTCGTGCTGCTAATTGTGGCCATTGGCGTGACAATCTGGCTCTATCGCTGCCGCGAGCAGCGTCGTGCCGACGGCAAGTCTAATGTCGGATGGATTATCTTTCTCGTCATTGCCTACCTATTGAGCATCAACTATCTGGTGTTCTTTGTTTTGCTGATGATTGGCACCTTTACCGGAGAGCCCGTCACGGTGGGATAGGTTTTGCCTGAGTCGGGCGGGTACGCTGTCGATCGATGGCCCCGGGATGACCTCTGATTCAAGTCACCGGGGCTCAATTTTTACCCATTTGCAGTCTCCATGGCAGAATAGGCGGCGACCGACACCCGCGAGTGGCTTGGCATTAGACTGTTGTCAACAGCCGAGATCGCCCTCGCGCATCAGGCTGACGAGCCCCGGCAGTAAGGAGCGCCATGAGCCGAATCATCGACGTCGCAGGAACCAAGCTTTCGATCCCGGAGGGATACCTGCCCATGCAGCCCATGCCCGACGACCCTCCCGGATCCCTGCCTTTGGGCATGGAGGGGCCGTCCGCCATGTGCTTCCTCATGGTCTTCCCCATCCCGCACGAGCAAGCCATGCCCTATGACGATCCCGACGAGGTGATCGAGGGCATCCACTGCTCCCTCGCGCAAGACCAGGGGCTCGTCGAGGTCAACACCCCCGCGACCGCCAAGGGAAAACGGGTCATTTACAGCGTGGTCAAGACCGCCGTGCAGCCCGCGGGCACCCAGTACGCGCTCACGCTCAACCTCGAGTGCCCGGTGCACGACCTCTGCATCCAGGGCTTCTTCGATGAGGCCGGGGCGACGGGCATGCGCGATGCCGCCGTCTTCTCTATGACGGGCGCGTCTCCCGACGATTGGCGGCGCGACCCCTACGACCGCGCCATCACCGATGGGTACCTGATGAATCGCTCCGAGCTTCCGGAGTACGACCCGGCGTTTCCCGACCACCCGCTGAGCCTGCTCCGCTCGCTCGTGTGCGAGCTCGTCGAGAGCAACTAGGAGGCCGACGGCGGGTCGAGCTCGTTGGCGCTGTCTGCGGCCTCGGGGCTCGGTTGCGGGCGGCTGGCGGCTCTCCGGTGCGGAAGGGCTACGAGCCTGATTGCGTTGGGGTATCGCTTAAGGAATGTGGACATGCCACCTTGCGACTTGGTAGTGCCGCTTTTCACCTCAATGGCGACCGTCTTAGATTGATCGCTACAGACGAAATCGACTCCGTCCTGCCCGTCTCTCCACCATTGAACCGAAAAGCCCTCTTCGGGGGCTCGGGTCAGCAGGTATGCGCCGATGGCGCTCTCGACGAGATGGCCTCGCAGCGCACTATCCTGAAGGAGGAGATCATTAGGACGGTTTGCCGTTGCTGTAATCAGCGAGATGTCGTAGGCCATGAAGCGCGGCGACGAGCGGCGTTGCTGGAGCACGTTGGGGCTGTACTTAGACAGGCCGCATAAAACGCCAGCTTTTCCAAGGATGTCGAGATAGTGGGCGACGGTTGTCGTGTTCCCTGTTCCTTGGAGCTGGTCTACGAGTTTCGCGTAAGAGACCTCCTGCGCCGAATACTGGGTACCTGGTTTGCGCGTGTTTGCGCTGGTACACAGCTGCCCTCCTGATGTATGAGGATGGTATACGGCTTATTGAGTGAAACGAACTATGGCCAGGTAGTGTGTACTGCCTGGCCATAGTTGTGATAGTGCGAGAGATGCTTGGCTGTTCGGCTTCCTGCTTGCGAAGGATGATGGCCTCGACGCCGTACGCCAGGTCGAAGTCGTCCTTTTCCAGATAGTCGAACGCGTTGAGCTTCATGCCGTTGGCGATGAACAGTGCGACGGCTACGGCAACCATAACCAGCAAGATGGCGGCGCCTGCACCGCCGGCGGTGTCCTCTGAGACTTCAAGCAGGGCAGGCCGTTGCGTACGGAGAGGCTTGCCGCTTCGGCCATGCTGCCCATAACCATCGTGGGGAGGGGGAGGCGATGCACAGCCCGACACCGACGGCAATGGGCGGTGCGCACGTTTGGACGGTATCCAGAAACGTCTGCGCCTGTCTCGCCGCGGCCCTCGCCGGCGAATTCCGCGCCGTTGTCGGTGAGCATGGCGCGGAACACGCAGCGCATCCCGTCGGCAGCAATGTGCTTACGGGCCTCCACCGATCTACGTGCTTCATCATGTCGGCTTTGAGCTTTGCCTCCTCGTTCCATTTCATGTGATTGTCGTAGCTCCCGGAGCATTCGACCACATACCTCTAGGATGCACTCGATGTCTTCTGGCGTCGGTTGCCTCCTAGTAGCCCGAGTCGTAACGCTGGGCGGCAACGACCTTCTTAATCTCCTCGAGGCTGAGGAACATGTCTCCGAGCATGTGCTTTCGCCAGAAAGGTTTGAAGCATCGCAGCATTCGGCGGTACGCCTCGAGTCGGGGGCCGTGTGAGTTGCCGCCATCCGAATACTTCCTCAAAGGTTCCGCGAGCTCCTCGTAGCGCCCATCCGCAAAGAGGTATTTCATGTATCCGGCGAGTCGGCCCTCCTCCATGTCGTTGTAATCGAAGCCCTGAGGAGATATGTCACGCTCGTTCACCTCGGTCCTCTCCTCTTCCGGTAGGTCCTCGTAGGACGCTCTGAGAACGCGGAACATATCGAGGATGTCGTACAGCTCCTCGCAACGAGCGTTGGGAATCTCCGGCAGAAGGGCTGCGAAGACCTCAGGGTACTCGCGCACGTAGCCCTTCTCGAAGATCTCCGCGTTGCGCTCATAGTACTCGGTATCGTTCTTGTTCTCAGCAAGGGCAGCGAGGATGAGCTCCTGGTTGCGGAGGATGAGGCGGTTGACCGGCCCGATTGTCAGGGGGGCCATCTCCTCGGGGTAATCAGGGCGGGGGTTACCCACTATTGACCCGAGTGCCTCGGTGACCACCCCCGAGATGGTGTTGCCGGATTCCTGCGCCAACCCTTCAAGCTTGGTCTTGAGATCATCGCTGACCCGGATCGAAATGGTTGCCATCTGTATACCTCCTTAAAGGTGTTCTACTGTCATGTCTTACTGTATGACACTTACTAGATGACGTCAAATGTACCAAGACAACCGACCTGTGGCCGGCTTGGAGAATGCCTGCAACGGTAACGTTGAAGGCATTTTTCTTGCCCGCCTGTCACGGGGGGGGTGTCGTGGAGGGTGATCAGGATGGCGCGGTCGAGGAGGCCCAGACAGAGCAAGGGCAGCCGGAAGAGCTGCAGGAGCGGGAAGCGCAGCAGGTAGAGCAGGCACCGGATTACCGGGAACTGCTCGACCGGCAGGATGCCCGCATCGCGGAGCTGGAAGCACAAGCACAGACGGCAGAGGCCGCCAAGAGCCAGGATGCCGCCGACAAGCTCGCGGCCGAAATCGAGCGGGTGCGCGCCGAGGCCTCCGAGGAGAAGGTGGCCTACGAGCTGAGGTTCGCGGGGGCGAAGAACGTCACCGCGGCGAAGGCGGTGCTTCGGCGAGCACGGCGGTGACGTACGCAAGCTCAAGTCGGCGGCGGCGTGGCTGCAGGAGCGTAAGTGCCCGGACGAGTACGGCAAGGCCGACCGGCGCGGGGACGACGGCAAGCCCTCGCAGCCAAGCGTGGACGAGCTCGCACGAGCGGTGATCGCGGGACGCTACGGGGTCGGCGAGGCCCGCAGGAAGGCGCTCGGGAGCCGGTATGCCGAGGTGCAGCGCCGGGTGAACCAGCTGCTCCCGTAAGGGGCCTCGGACGGCACCCCTGGTGGTCCGCCCACCGCCGTGGCGCTGGCGCGCACGCGTGCGGGCTGGTCAAATAACTCGGCCCCTCAGCAGATTCTAGAACGGGATGTCACCGAAATCGAGTGCTTCCTGAGTGGGCTCTGCAATAAGCTTCGTCTTCGAGTAGAACTCCCAAAGAAACAGACCGACAGCTGCGGTCGCGTTTACCACCAGCTCGGCCCAGAGAGGGTCGTCGATGACATAGTCGTCCGGCGCGCTTCCGTGGGCAGACGATTTGTCGTTGCGGAGGTCCGATACCGCTGAGGCCATGCCGAGAAGGCTCGACGCAAGCCTGTTCACCTCTTTGGGTGCTTCCTTACCGCTCGCAAACCCCAGAGCGGGGATCACTTTGTTTGAGAGTGCCTTGCCGACATCTCTCGATATGGCCTCGCTGGTCAGATCGAGACCCCCGTCTGCCACGATTGTCTTCAAGACGCTCTCGAAGGTCGAATTCGCCAGCGCCACGGCATCGTCTGGATGGGAGCCTACGTTCTTTATCGCGCGTTCGAAGTTCTCCTGGGCGTTAGGGTTCTGGTCCTTAAGTGTGTTCTGAAACATGGGAATCGAGGGCAGCATCCCTGGGGTTTCGATTCCGAGGTCTATAGCGATCTTGATGAGCACATCAGGAGGCATGCCGTGAAGGGTCCTGCGAACATCTACGTCCCCATCGATGTTCCTTGCGATATCGAAGTTGTTGTTCCAGTAATCCCACTGCTCGACCCACTTCTGCAGGTAGTAGTCGATGTCCGAGTTATCGCCGAAGTCGTCGAAGAGCTTCTTTTCCACTCGAGCGATCAGGCCCATCATGTACTTGGGAGATATCGCCGCATATTGCGCGGAGTATGTCTCTTCCTGGCTCACTGTCGAACCTCCCTCAATCCAGTTCGATCGCGGTCGCGGGGACGTCCTCACGTGGGACGGCCACGAGAGCGTAGCTGCAGACGTTGAGCATGGCGGCCATGGTGTCGCAGCGGGGCGTGGAGCCCCTCGACGTGGAGTTGTTGACGTAGTTGGGGGCCTTGCCGAGGGCGGGGCCGATGTGGGTTATGGGAACGCCGGCGGTCGCGGCCGCCTGCTTGAGGGCGTCGTTGGCGTACATGGGTGGATCCTTTCGAGTCCGCTTACGGCCCCATGGTACGCGACAGCGGAATAGTTAGGCAATCGCAGAAGATTTTTGACCCGCGGACGTTAGGTAGTTGCAGAATGCTGGCACAAGGGTCGCAACGACGCGACCCCCGACGGGATGGAGGACGCCATGGGCAAGCGAATCGAGCCGGCAGCGGCCATGGCGCGTACTACCTCGGTTGACGCGAACGCGCGGCGGCTTTTGACCACGCTGGGCGGCAAATAGTTTTCACGGTTGGTCTCCGGCGCCGTTTACGTGACTGCGACGGAACAGTACGGGACGGTACGCAACGTTTATGTCCGCACTCTCTGCTACCATTTAGCCATGCTGATTACGCTGCGCTTTTGTGCCGCGGCATTTCTTCTCGAGAGGCGGTCGCTTTATGCCGACATTGGACTGGATGGGCAAGGATAAGGTGGTCAACCACCATCGCGACGTGCCCTTCCGCGTGCTTGAGCGCGTGGCGGACAAGGGTGTGCTTGACGCAGACGGCTCCGACTGCGGGAACATGGTCATCCACGTGGACAACCTCGAGGCGCTGAAGGCGCTACTGCCGGAATACGAGGGTCGCGTCGACTGTATCTACATTGATCCGCCGTACAACACCGGTGAGGAGAAGTGGGTTTACAACGACAACGTTAACGATCCACGGATTCAACGCTGGATTGGAGAGGTCGTCGGTCCCGAGGGTCAAGACTTTACCCGTCATGACAAGTGGCTTTGCATGATGTACCCGCGCCTCCGCCTTCTCCGTGAGCTCCTGTCCGACGAGGGATTCATCGCTGTGTCCATTAACGACGTCGAGACGTCGAACCTTGGCCTTTTGCTTGACGAGATTTTTGGCACTGGCAACAGGCTCGCCTGCGCTCCCTGGCGCTCCGAGAAGAGCGGCGGCAAAGAGAAGACGGCGCTCAGAACGGGACATGAATATATTTATTTTTACAGGAAGAGCGATCGCTGCAAAATCAGCCTAGAAGAGAAGTCCACTGGCAAACTTGACCAAAAGGATAAGTTTGGGAAGTTTCGCAAGGGCCGAGAGTTGAACAAGTGGGGCGCCGGCTCCCTTCGAAGCGACCGTGAAACGATGTGGTTCCCCCTGATCGCCCCAGACGGCTCAGAGGTTTACCCCATTAGAAACGACGGCTTGGAGGGGCGATGGCGTATGGGGGCCGACAATCCCCTCATAAAGGCCGTCCTTAAAGATCCTGAAAATGCCTACTGGGAACTGGCTCCGTACGATGAAGGCGTGGTTGTTGATGGAAAGGCGGAGCGCTGGAAGCCCTACGAGAAAATCCGCGATGAGAAGAAGTCGTTCGGCTGGAACACCTGGCTCGACGGCTACGGCACGAATTCCGATGCCACAGCAGAGCTGAAAGCTATCTTCGGGTCCAAGGTGTTCGACACCCCAAAACCAGTTGACCTCGTAAGATGGATTGTCTCGCTCGCGTATGACGACGGCGCCCTCATCCTCGACTCCTTCGCAGGATCGGGCACGACGGCGCACGCGACGCTCTCCCTGAACAGCGAAGACGGAGGTGGCAGGCGATTCATCC
>USCS01000046.1 GCA_900552875.1 uncultured Collinsella sp.
GCACGGCGGGGCTTTTTGTGCTGCGCCGATGCCCTGAGACGGACAAAACCAAGGCGTACTGCCCGCTGCGGATAGGTGGTGCACTTCCCAGCGTGCGTTTTTGGGAGTATTCAGCAAGCTCTTAAAAATGCATAACGTTTTGAATGGCCCGTAGTGGCCCGCAGGCGCCCATCGACAGCCATTGTGGGCGGGCTATCGATGAGTGGAGGGGGTTGTTACTGAGTTTTTGCTTTGCGACGACCTGCAACACTGCTGTAACCACGTCGTTTTGTCGTTCGTGATGGGGCCGTTGGGGCCCACGGTGCTGAATACTCCGTTTTTTGCACGGCCCAAGGTGGGGTACCCTGAGACGAAGCAAAAAGACTCCTCATTTCTATGCAGATACCGATAGGATTTATGCAAGATTGGGATTGTAAGCCGTGCGCGTGCGCAAAATCGGCGCGAGGACGTCTGGAGGTGGCTCGGCTCCCAGAGCCTTGCGCGTGCAGAACGGTTAAAATCGGGACTCGGTCTTAGTTTTGCTTGGAAGGATGCACATGGCTTCTGTAATCGATGCTTCTCTAGAGGAGACGCTCTCCTATATCGCGGGACAGCTTAAGACACTGACTTCTATTGCTTCGCCGACGGGCTATACCCGTGCGGCGACTGATTATCTGATGGAGACCCTGCGCGATATGGGGTTTGGGCCTGAGCGTTCCAATAAGGGTAACGTGCTCGTTGAGCTTGGTGGCGAGGGTGAGCCGCTCGTACTGGCGAGCCATGTCGATACCCTGGGCGCCATGGTGCGTTCCATTAAGGACAATGGTCGCCTGCGCCCCACGACGCTCGGCGGGCATCAGTGGTCTACGGCCGATGGCGAGAACTGCACCGTCTACACGCGCGACGGCAATGTCTACACGGGCGTGGTCCTCAATACCGAGCCTTCGGCGCATGTGGCCGACGAGCCGGTCAAGACCATCGAGAAGAACATGGAAATCCTGCTCGATGAGAATGTCGACAGCAAGGACGATGTGCTTGAGCTGGGCATTCAGACCGGCGACATCATCGCTATGGATCCGCGTACCACGGTGACGGAGAGCGGCTACATCAAGAGCCGCTTCCTGGATGACAAGCTGTCGGCGTCGATTCTGCTGGGTCTGGCCCGCGCTGTTGCTGACGGCGAGGTGTCGCTTTCGCGCAAGGTGTCGCTGCTCTTTACCGTGTACGAGGAGGTCGGCCACGGCGGTGCTTTCGTGCCGGCCGACACGCGCGAGATGATCAGCGTTGACATGGGCTGCGTGGGCGACGACCTGGGCTGCACCGAGCGCATGGTGTCGATTTGCGCCAAGGATTCGGGCGGTCCGTACAACTACGACCTGGTAACCACGCTGTCCAACATCGCGCGCGAGCTGGAGCTCGATTACGCCATCGATGTGTATCCGCACTACGGCTCGGACGTTGAGGCCACGCTCTCGGCCGGCTACGACATCCGTCACGGCCTGATCGGCCCCGGCGTGTACGCGAGCCACAACTACGAGCGCAGCCACATCGACGGCGTGCGCAATACCTACGAGCTGGTCCGTGCCTACGTACAACGCTAGAGGAGCAGCTTGCGACTCGGCTGACCAATTGCTCTAAGGCCCGATTGCTCGGGCCTTTTTTCGCTTCAGTCTGTTTAGTATTATGCTGTATGTAACTAATTAACTTTACGTTTGGAATACTTAACGAGGTGATGCGGCGTATGGATACATCTGAGTACTTGTCTATGGGTGATGCTGCCCGCCTGTTGGGCGTTACGAAAGCCCGCATATCTCAACTTGCCGCATCGGGAACGCTCGCGTGCGATATTGTGGGCGGACGGAAGATGGTTGAGTATGATTCTGCGGTCGCTTATCAAAAGGTCCGCAAACGTGGACGCCGTCCTGCGGCCGATGTGGGGCGCAAGTTTACGCTGATGTCCGCCGATTACGAGGTTGCACGTGTTTCGTTTGATCCGACGCGCGAGTTTTCCTTCGAAATCGCCGAGGTTCTCGATACGCAACGAATGCCGTTTGGCACATGCTCGAGCTCTTCTCCAACGGTGAATAAGCGGGAGCTCAACGCGTGGTGGGGGCATCGGTCGGTACCCGATGTTCGCCCTGGGCTTATCTCGCGCTACCGCGAGCTGGGGATTGTCAGCGGCATTGAGGCTCCGGTTCGGTGCCTGGGCCTCTCGCTTTCGGATTGTTATTGGCTGCGGCCGGCCGATTGCGCCGAACTCAAATGGCAAAACATCAATTATTTTGAGAACGAATTTGAGCGATCGGCGCCCGAAGAGCGTTCGGGTTGGCTGGAAGGCATCGGTCTTAAAAATCCGGATAACACGTCCGAGGGCGAGCTCCCTAAATCGTGGATGATTCGAAACGACATTCGCGTTTTGGCTAAAGGGTGCGGGATGGACGATCAACGTCCCTTTAACGAGGCGGTTGCAACGGCTCTACATCGTCGCTTGCTGTCGGAGGGCGAGTTTGTTCCTTATACGGTTGAGCGGATGTTCGATGGCCCTGTGTGTCTGTGCGACGACTTTCTTGATGGCCGCGAGGAATATGTTCCGGCTGTTTACGTTAAGAACGCCCTTGGCGGCCAGCGAGGAAGCTCGACGTACGACCGATACTGTCGCTTCCTTGGTAAGCATGGTGTCGATGAGGCCGCTGTGAGAAGGTCTATGTCGCAGATGATTATCTGCGATGCCCTTTTGGCCAACAGCGACCGCCATTGGCGAAACTTCGGCATTATCCGCAATGTCGACACCCTGGAGATAAAACCTGCTCCGCTGTTCGATAGCGGCAACTGCCTGTGGTACAACGTATCAACTGCCGTGCTCGCAGCTGGGGAGTTTGGGTTTTCCGCTAAGCCGTTTGGGCCCGACCCTTCCGTCCAGCTGGCGCTTGCGGACTCGCTCGATTGGTTCGATTCAACACGACTCAACGGATTTGTTGATGAGGCGATCGAGATTCTTTCGCAGAGCGAATGGGCGACGGCGGAGGGTCGACTCGAGGCCATTTGCCGCGGCCTCGGGCGTCGCGTTATCGAGGTGAATGCTGCTGTTGGAGTGCTTCGACACGTGCGGCGATAATCCCGCGGCTACCTGATGGCTGCCGTAACGGTGCCGCCGCCGAGGACGACGTCGCCGCGGTAGACGACGACAGCCTGGCCGGGGGCGATGGCGCGCTGCGGCTCGTCAAAAGTTAGCAGCATTTGCCCGTCTTCGCCGCGCGTAAGGGTTGCTGCCTGGTCTTTCTGACGGTAGCGGTACTTGGCGCCCACGCGAATGCCGCCGGCATCGAGTTCTGCCTCCATGCGGTCGGCAGGGGCGCTCCAGATCCAGTCGTCGGCCGTGAGTGCTGTGGCCGTTAGGTCCTCGGCCTCGCCCAGATGCACGGTGTTGTTGGCGGTGTCGACGCCCGTTACGTACACGGGATGCGCCATCGCGACGCCCAGGCCTTTGCGCTGACCGATGGTGTAGCGCAGCGCACCGTTGTGGCGCCCGACCATGCTGCCGTCGCGCCACACAATGTCGCCCGGTGCAGCGGGATGTCCGCAGCGGCGCTCGATATAGCCCGCGTAGTCACCGTCTGGAATAAAGCAGATGTCCTCGCTTTCGGCCTTCTGGGCGTTGGTAAAGCCTTGCTCGGCGGCTATGCGGCGCACGTCGCGCTCTTTGTCTAGGCCTGCCAGCGGAAAGATCGTGTGCGCCAGGCGCTCCTGCGTAAGCGAATATAAAAAGTAGCTCTGGTCCTTTTTGGGATCTTCGCCGCGATGCAGCTGCCAGGTGCCGTCTACTGTCTGGCTTGTTTTGGCGTAATGACCCGTTGCGATGTAGTCGCAGCCCATGTCCAGCGCCGCACCGAGCAACGCGCCAAACTTTATGTGGCGGTTGCAGATGATGCACGGGTTGGGCGTCAGCCCCTCCTGATAGGCGGTCACGAAGCGCTCGATAACGTTGCGGTCGAAGGCCTGCTGCAGGTCGAGCACATGGTGGGGCATCCCCAGGCGCTCGGCGACAGCCTTTGCATCGGCGATGTCGCGGTCGACCTTACTCATGCCCGTGACGGGATCGGGCGCGGGGCAGGTGAGGCGCATGGTGGCGCCGACGCATTCGTAGCCCTGGCTTTTGAGCAGGTACGCGGTCACGCTGGAATCGACGCCGCCGCTCATGGCGACGAGCACGCGCTTGTTGTGCATGGGGAGGTTCTCCTTGGTGGCATGTGGCCAAAAAAGAAAAGTGGCGCGGGAGGCTGGTTCCGCGCCGCAGACATTGTAGCAAGTTCGGGCGTCATGTGGGACGCCCTGTTGGGATGAGCCCAGGCTGCCAGAAGAGAGGAGACCGGTTCGTCCTGGGCTCAACCTATGGGCGACAGGCCTTAGTCCTGGAAGAGTGCCGTGGACAGGTAGCGCTCGCCGGTGTCGGCGAGCAGGGCCACGATGGTCTTGCCCTCGTTCTCGGGGCGCTTGGCCAGCTGCAGCGCGGCCCACACGGCGGCACCGGACGAAATGCCCACGAGCACGCCCTCCTTGTGGCCCACGGCACGGCCGGTGGCAAAGGCGTCGTCGTTCTCGACGGGGATGATCTCGTCATAGACCTGGGTGTCGAGGACGTCGGGCACAAAGCCGGCGCCGATGCCCTGGATCTTGTGCGGGCCGGCCTGGCCCTTGGAGAGCACCGGGGAGGTGGCGGGCTCGACGGCGACGACCTTAATCTCGGGGTTCTGCTCCTTGAGGAACTCGCCCACGCCGGTCACGGTGCCGCCGGTTCCAACGCCGGCGACGAAGATGTCGACCTCGCCGTCGGTGTCATCCCAGATCTCGGGGCCGGTCGTGGCCTTGTGGATGGCGGGGTTGGCGGGGTTCACAAACTGGCCGGCGATAATGCTGTTGGGGGTCTCCTTCTGCAGCTCCTCGGCCTTGGCGATGGCGCCCTTCATGCCCTTGGAGCCGTCGGTGAGCACGAGCTGTGCGCCGTATGCCTGCATAAGCTTGCGGCGCTCGACGGACATGGTCTCGGGCATGGTGATGATCACCTTGTAGCCGCGGGCAGCCGCCACCGAGGCGATGCCGACGCCGGTGTTGCCGCTCGTGGGCTCGATGATGGTATAGTCGCCGCCGCGCACGAGCTTGCCGGCCTTCTCGGCCTCGTCGATCATGTTCTTGGCGACGCGGTCTTTGACGGACCCGGCGGGGTTGAAGTATTCCAGCTTGACGAGCACGCGGGCCTTGAGGTCCTCATCGGCCTCAAAGTGAGTGAGCTCCAGAAGCGGGGTGTGGCCGATAAGCTGATCGATGGACGTATAAACATTGCTCATGGTGAACCTCCAAAGTGTTCAAATGACTGGATGCCGTGTGGTTTTACGGTGTGTGTAGCAGCGAAACCCACAAACCTTATAGGTTGTTCGTTTTGCTGTTGGCAAGCATAGTAGACGCTAAAGCCTAGTAACGCAATAGGAAATATAAGATTATGACGAGTCGATTAACCATCTTGACGGGAATGGGTATTTTCAAAACCAATTTTTCGGCTAGAATTTCTACGGACTAAATGACCGAAAGGCAGCACTATACATGTTGGTTTCTACTAAGGGCAGATATGCCCTGCGCGTTATGGTCGACCTGGCCGAGCACCAGGCAGCCGGTCGCATCCCGCTCAAAGAGATCGCGGCGCGACAGGGGATTTCCGAGAAATATCTCGAGAACATCTTGGCTACGCTTGTGCGCGCCAACATGCTCTCGGGCATGCGTGGCAAGGGCGGCGGCTACGTGCTTACGCGCCCGCCCGAGCAGTACACGGTGGGCGAGATCCTGCGCCTGACCGAGGGCAGTCTGGCGCCGGTCGCCTGCCTGGATGGCGACTGCAAGGGCTGCTCGCGTTCGGATGAGTGTCCCACGCTCGACGTGTGGAAGAACCTGGACAAGCTCATCAACGACTACCTCGACGGTGTGACGCTCGATCAACTTGTCGCTCCCAACCATGGCTACGACTACGTCATCTAACCCACACCTGCATTTGGGGACGGGGTAGAAATGGTAGATCCTCTCGTCCTTTGAGACTTGGCAAATAAGAAGGCCGCCCATTTTTGCGATGGGCGGCCTTTGTCTTGGGTCGATATGACGGTTCGTATTGAACAGTTCTAGCCCTCGGCGATGCTGTCGAGAATGCTGCGCATGATGGATACCAGGATGCTGCCCATAAAGGCCGATCCAAAGCCGGCAATGGAGATACCCGCGCCCAGCAGATTGACCGACAGGTAGCTGGCCAGCTCGAGCATAAAGCTGTTGACTACGAGCTGAAAAATACCAAGCGTGATAATAGTGAGCGGCAGCGAGATGACCGTCAGGAACGGCTTGACGAGCGAGTCGACGATGTTGAGGAACAGTCCCACGAAGGCAAAGCAGACCCAAGCCTCGGCAAAGCCGAAGGGTTGGATACCGGGGACGAGGAACGTGGCGATCGCGATGGCGATCGAGGTGAAGAGCCAGTTAAGCATAAAGCGCATGGCGTGAATCCTTTCTTGCGCCGGGGTTGCTGGCGTCGCGTGAAGCGGCTTGCGGCGGCGACCTGGATGGTTGCGCGGGCGCGCCGCGGAGTTTGGGCGCCCATTGTCTCAAATATTCGTGGAGCTTACGTGCGCATATGGTTTCTAAACGGCGTTCGTCCTGAAAAACGCGCCGCTGGCAGAGAGTCTTGTCGCTTTAGTTTGGTGGTGTGCTACACTGCTACGGGCAAAAGCCACAGGCGTTGCCCTATTGCATAGAACGGGCGAACGATGCCCGATGTCAGTATCAACTTCGATGCCTTTTGGCGGGTTTGGCGGTGATCGATGAATATCGAGAACATGTTTGACAAGCCTGATGTCAAGCAGCTGGTCCACGCATTTAGCCTTTTGGACGACGAGAAGGATATCCAGGCGTTTTTGACCGATATCTGCACGCCGCGCGAGATTTGCGACCTTTCTCAGCGTTTGCAGGTTGCGCGCTATTTGGACGAGGGCGAGCCTTATGTTGAGGTTCAGGCCCGTACCGGCGCTTCGTCCACCACGGTGAGCCGCGTTTCAAAGGCGCTGAACGGCGAGTACGGTGGCTACCGCAAGATCCTCATTAAGTTGGAGGATGGCGAGTAGGCCGGCGACAACATTGAATTACGAAGAACCGTCCCTCCGGGGGCGGTTTTTTGATCCCTTGGGGACGGAGGAAAACGGATCACCGGGTTAGACTGACCCCTTCTGTGATCCATTTTCCTCCGTCCTCAAGGGATCAAATCTGTTGGCGTGGGGCAAATCTGTCCGCGTGGGCGGGTAGGATGGATGCATTGATTATTGCGAACAGTTTGAGCGGAGGACCATGCCTGTTCGAATCTATACCACCAATGCCGGCACGGATTTGAGCGATGCCGAGTCGGCGCTGCTTGCCGACCTTATTGTCCGCCACGGGCGTGCCGTGTTGCTGGCACCTACGTTTGCCGAGCTCGACCTGTGCCGTCATGATGCGGCGGAAGCCGGCGTTTCGCTGGGTATCGACTACAAGACGTCTACATCGTGGCTTCGCTCGCTTTGGGAGCTTTTGGGCGACGGGCGCGGTTTCGTCGACAACCTGCAGCGCCAGATGCTGTTCTCGGACATGGTCACGCGTCTCGACGATGCCGACCTGCAGCCGCTTTCGCGCAGCCAGGGCACAGTGCGCATGCTCGCGCGCATGGCCCGCGACGTGTTGCCGGGCGTTGCGGGGACGGGTGCCGAACGATGCCGTGGCGACAACTGCCAGCCTGAGCCAAAAAGCGATGCCGAGGCTCGTGTGTTCGAGCTTTTGCGCGCCTACGCGGGCGGTTTGGACCGTCGAGATATGGTCGAGCCCTGCGAGGCGGCTGACATTATGGCCGGCGCTTTGGCCGACAACCTGCCGGGGTGCGCCCGCGCCGTTTGCGTGCGCGGCGTCACGTCATTTACGTATAGCCTGCTCGAGCTGCTGCCCGCCGTGGCAAACAACGGGGGAGAGGTTGTCGTGCTGCTCGCCCGCGAGCAAGCGGCGATGCGTGAGGAGCTGGCCACGGCATTTGATGTCCGCGGTGTGAGATCGCGCCGCTGGGGGAGGGTGCCGCCGCGCGCCAGACTGCCTCCAAGTCCGCTGCTCAGCCTGCCTTTATTGAGGTCGCCGGCCCCCATGCCCGTGCCCATGCTTATGCGGACGTCATCGATAAGTTGGTGAAAGCGCACAAGGAGTCCAAGGACGATAAAGCTGCTGCAACACCCGCCGACCCCGTACGCGTGCTCGTTGTTTCTGCCCGGGCACCCCAGCTGTTCGGCGAGCTTGCCGCTCGTTTGGCGGCGCGCCACGTTGCTGCCGAGACGGCCGAGTTCACGGCGTTTTCCCAATCCATTGCGGGCAGGCAGTTCACGGCGCTCGCCAACCTGATCGAGCGTATGAAGGCCGCCGACGAAGGGGCAGCTTCTAAGACTGAGTGGTGGCCCGCTCCGGAGCTTACCGACTGGATTTACAGCCCGCTTTCGGGTGCCGACGCCGCCAGCGCGCGCACGTTCGACAAGAATATGCGACTGTCGCGCAGCAAGACCACTGCGGGCGTCAAGAGCCTGCTGCAGAGCGTGCAGGGCCAGGTGAGGGGCGCGCGTAAAGCGGCGAGCGACGAGAACTGGTTTAAGAACGTGCCGTGCGTGATCTCGGACGTGTTCCAGGCGCTGTGGCGCGACAAACCCGTGACGGCGCTCAAGGCCATGCTTGCCGTTGCCGAGGCACTGCCCGATCGCGCACTTGGCGGTCTCGACGGTCAGGCCCGTCGCCAGGCGGAGGTGGCCCTGCTGCGCCACGTCATCGACATCCTTATGAATGGCGCCCGTGCGCTCGACGTGTCGCAGGCCGCGACCGTGCCCGTGCTCGATGACATTCGAACCAAGGTGGACAAGCGTAGCGCCGCCTACGATTACGAGACCTACGAGGTTGACCGTGCGCCACGCGCCCAGGTTCGCTTTGCTTCGCTTGCCGATGCGGCGGCTCTGCGCCCCGGCAGCTACGATGCCGTGCTGTTTGCCGACGTCGACCTGGACAGTTATCCGCTCTCACATGAGGAGGGCCCGCTGGCAACGCTGACGGCAGAGTTAGATCGCAGCGGTGTGACGCTTGAGCCTGCCGCCTTGTTGCGCGTGCGCTTTGGCCGCGCGATGCAGGCCGCGCGCGGTCCGGTTGCGCTTGCCCGCGTGACGCACGATCGCCAGGCGCGCGAGTGCTACCCGGCTGCCGTGTGGACCGAGTTGCGGGCGCATGCCGAGGCCGCTAACGATGCTAAGGCCGCTGACGCCGACAAGGCCGCTGACGATGCTAAGGCCGTTGGCGCCGACAAGGCGAAGTGCGTGGGTGAGGGCGATATCGTAAGGGACTTCGATCCCGCGGCAGGCGAAGGTCTTAGGCGCGAGCGCGTGACCTGCGAAGCTCCTCAGCATCTGAGCGATGAAGCCATTCCGTATCTGGTCCTGCGCCGTCGCGATGGCGAGGGCGAGGATGCGCCGCTGGTGCTGCGCCTGACGTCTGCCTCGCAGATCGAGGCCTATTCGACCTGCCCGCTGTGCTGGTTCGTCTCGTATCGCGTCAAACCCCAGTCGATCGACGCCGGCTTTGGCAACATGGAGAAGGGCAACTTTGTCCATGACGTGCTGGAGCACTTGCATGCCCGTCTGCCCCAGGAGGGCATGGAGCGCGTGACGCCCGAGAACCTGCCACGTGCTCAGGAGCTGCTGCACGAGGTCTTTGCCGAGACCCTGGCCGAGCAC
>USCS01000047.1 GCA_900552875.1 uncultured Collinsella sp.
CTTCCTGGATCACGGTATCGCCGTTGGGCAGTACCGGGTGCGCCCCGTCACGCAGCACCAAGACCACCAGCATGTCCGTTGCGCTGCCAATGTCGGCGAGCGAGCGTCCGGCAAACGGATGTCCAGCGCCCACCTTGAGCTTTACAAACGACATGCCGTCCTCGTCGCGGTAGTCGTTAAAGGTGCGGCGCACGTCGCCGGTCGTATCGATCATATCGAGCTTCTTCGCCACTACTGGCAGCAGCGAGCCCTGCACCACAATGCTCGACACGGCAATCACAAATACCAGGTCAAACAGGTCGTGTCCGCCGGGAACGCCGGCCACCACGGCAAGGAGACTAAAGACGACCGAGGCTGCTCCGCGCAGGCCCGCCCAGCTTACGAGCGCGACCTGGCGGGGGTTCGTCTTAAAGGGCGCCAGGAGCACGCCGACGGCGATGGGACGGCTCACGAAGAGCATAAACGCCATGAGCGCCAGGCCCGGCAGCAGCATTTGCGGCAGGCGGGCGGGCGTCACGAGCAGGCCGAGCAAGAAGAAGATTGTCATCTCGGCCATCTCGGTGAGGGTGTCAAAGAAGTGCGCCATCTCGACCTTGCCGGTGATGTCGCTGGCGCCCAGTACAATGCCTGCCAGGTACACGGCCAAAAAGCCGTTGCCGCCCAGGTGGCTCGGCAGCGCGTAGGCGACGATGGCCACGGCGAACAAGAAGATGGTCTGCGCGTCCTTGGCCGTTGCGTGCGCGCGTTCAATCAGGCGGCCCGCCGCCCAGCCGATGGCAAGGCCCAGGCCCACGCCCAGGATAATCTGCTTGGCCAGCAGTGCGGGAATGTTGATGTCGCCGCCGGCCGCGAGTGTAGCGAGCACAGCGGTGAGCATGTAGGCGACGGGGTCGTTGGAGCCCGATTCGACCTCGAGCAGCGAGTCGGTGCCACCTCTCAGCGACAGGCTGTGCTCACGCAGTACGCTAAAGACGCTCGCCGCGTCGGTGGATGCCACGACCGATCCCAGCAGCAGGCTGCCGATCCAGTCGATCCCCAGCGCGAAGTGGGCGAACACGCCGGTGATGCCGGCAGTGATGACGACGCCGAGCGTGCTCAGCAGCACCGCCGGCGCAGCGACGGGCTTGGCGCGGTCGATATTGGTGTTAAAGCCGCCGTAGAACATGATGAACAGCAGCGCCGTGCTGCAGACGGTTTCGGTGAGTGCGTAGTCGCTAAAGTCGATATGCGTCGGGCCGTTGACGCCCAACAGCATGCCGAGCGCGATAAAGATGAGCAGGGTGGGGAAGGGGAGTTTTTTGCCGACGGGTTTGATGGTCAGGCACAAAATGATGACGAGGCCGATAAAGAGAAGGATCTGGTTCATAGATGGTGTCCGCTCCTGGGTGGTTGGCGTGGCACGGTCAGTTGTCTGCGGTTATTTGTACCCAAAGATGGTGGGTTTATGGGGTTGGATTGCGGGCGTGCGCGATATCGTCATAGACGGCTGCCGTCTTTGCCTCTGCTCGGAAACCCTTTCCAGCTTTATTGCAACGGAGTACAATGGGTAACGTTTAAGTTCAACTTGAAGTTTTAGTTGCGGCACCGGGCTTCGGCCGCAATGCAAGGAGAGGCGTACCATGGCGATCTATGTGACATCTGACGCTCACGGGCACGTGCGTGCGCTTGACGAGGCCCTGTCTAAGATCTCGTTGACGTCCGACGACACACTGTACGTGCTGGGCGACATGATCGATCGCGGGCCCGATCCGGTCGGTGTTATTAAGCTCGTGCGCTCGCTGCCCAACGCCCGCGTGCTCAAGGGCAATCACGAGCAGATCATGCTCGATGCCATCATTGGCCAGGATCCGCTCGATGCCGAGACCTGGGATATCAACGGTGGCTGGACGACGCGCGAGCAGCTCAACGACATGGAATTTGAGGCATACGAGGAGCTCGTGCGATGGATGGCCGCGCTGCCGCTCTACGCGGTGGTCGAGACTGCCGAGCGGCCGTACCTGCTGGTGCACGCCGGCATTCAGACCGAGGCGGCGCGTGCGTTTTTGCTTGAGCATGGTGTCGATTGCGGCGACGGCAGGGGAGCGGTCGATGCCGATCGCGAGCTGCTGCAGCAAATGCTCGCCGTACAGTCGTCCGATGACTTGCTCTGGATTCGCCATGGCTATTGGGATGCCCCGACGGGGCTGCTTTCTGCCGAGGGCAAGGGTTCGGTCGTGGTGAGTGGCCACACGCCAACGGTGTCGCTCGGGCGTTATTGCGAGGTCGGTGGTCTTGCGGGGCTCGATGAGGAATCGGGACGAGGGCAGATCGTGCGCTTGGGCGGCGAGGACACTGCCGGCGTGCCCGATCGCATCGATATCGATTGCGCCGCCGCCACCGGCTCCGAGTTCGGTCGCGTGGGCATCCTGCGCCTGGACGACGGGGCGGAGTTCTACGCGAACATCAACCCGGGCGAATAATCGGTGCAAGGGGTAGCTAATTTTGGACGGGGCCTTTTTTGACTACTTTTGCCCTTCTGCCCGCAAATTGATTTTTCAGGGACGGGGATTAAATAATCATTTGGCTGCCCGCTGGCTAAGTGAGTAGACTTTTTTGGAAATGCCGAGCACCCAACATATTTGCCTCAATAAAACCGCTGGTCACGGACTTGTGCTTTGTCGGTGTGGTCCGGGATTCGGTAAAAGTCTACTCACTTAGTTTTGCGTGTCCGCAACGAGACTCCAGCCGGGGTGATTCCACCGCAAATTAGCTTCTCCCATCGCCGCAATTAGGCGCCGTACGGATTCCGGTCCCTCTCTATGCGTTGGCGGATGTGGGCGTACTCGATAATCAACAGTACCAGCAGTAGGGCCATGATGGCTAGGTAGCTCACGACGGCGCCCATCAGGCCGAGCAGATTGATCAGAATCACCGGGAGCACCACGCTCACGGCAAAGCAGATCAGGTAGATCTTGGTGACATCTCCAGCGTGGCGCAGCACCGTGATGATGGCGTAGATAAAGTCGATGGCCGCGGTGACGCCGCCGGCGACGACCATCAGCAGCGCCAGCGTACGGTAGCGTTCAAAGCTGAGACCGTACATAAAGCTCATGAGGGGAATACCGGGACCTGCCATAAATGCGGCGCACACGCCGGTGATGACCACGATCAGCGCCATAACGGCAACAATAATCAGGTCAAAGCGGCGACGCTTGCGCGGATTCGCCCAAATGCTCGACAGACGCAAGAGCTGCGGTTTATAGATAAATCCAATGCTCAACAAAATTCCCTGCGCCGGAAAGAACAGGGCATTAAAGTACAGCTGATACTTGTAGGCCAGCGCGCCTTCCATCACGAACTTGGGCATGCTCTCGATAAGGTTAAACAGGAACAGTGCGCCAAAGAGCGGGGCGCACTGGATAAACAGGTGGCCAGCCTCGCGCAGGCTCATGCGGCGTGATTTTTCGGTCTCGAGCAGGGCGAGCGGGGCGGTGACCAGCACGAGCGAGGCAATCGCGGCGATGCCCATGGCCATGGCCGCGATGGGCATGCTGCGCGTGAGGAACAGTGCCACGCTAAAGACCGCGATGACGCCGGCGGAACGCAGCGTTTGGCTCATGCCGGCCAAATAGAGCTTGTCGGCCTGCTGCAGGCGGCCCTCGTACACGTCGGCGATGCCGTCGATCACCTTATAGAGGTAGACGCCCAGGCCGATCGTGGCCATCTGCGCATCGTAGCCGCGTGCGCTGCTGTACGTGAGGCCGCAGCCTAGTGCGAGCGCTCCGCAAAGCCAACGGTTGAGCTGGTAGGAGGCGAAGGAGGTTTTTTCGTCGATGTCCGAGACCTGAAAGTTGCGCACGCCGTAGTTGCACGCGATCATGATGAGCGTGCCGGTAACAAAGGCGATGGAGAACTTGCCGGCCTCCTCGGCGCCCACGAGCTGCGTCGACACAATGGTGAGCAGCGGAAACGCCATGCCCCATACGGCGGTGCCCAGGGTGTTCCAAAGATAGTCGCGACTGGTGGCGTGCTCCTCGTATTCCGCTTCCTGCATGGAGAAGCCGCCGCCGTAGACGGCGCCGAGCAGACGGTTCCACCAAGCGTTGACCATGCGGCGGACGGGGCTGGGCTCCCGATCGCGTTCGCGCCGGCGACGGCGCGTGGCCTGGCTGCTGTCGGGGCCGCCGGCGTTGCGCTGGCTCAGCTCCTGGATGCGCGCGAGCTCTTCGGCCGTGTGGGAGGCGGGGAACAGGCCGTTCTCGATGCGGCCGCCCTGGGCCTTCGCGGCGCCGTCTTTCGATGCAGCGGGGTTGGAGATGCCGTTACGGCGGGCGATGGCGCGGCGAATGCTATCGAGGGGCGTGATGCTCAAAGCGGGGTCCTTTCTATTGCTGCGCTCTAGTATAGACACCGCGGTGTCCGCTCGTGTTTTTGAACAGGTTGTTCGATAATTTCGGCGGCGCCATTCGGTAGTCGGCACTTAGGGACGTTCCTTATGTGCCGGCACTTTGGAAACGTCCCTAAGTGCCGGCATCCGGGGACACTCCTTGGCTGTTGCCTGTTCAAGGGTGTCCCCAGCGACTAGTCGTTTAAGAACGTCCCCAATGACTAGGCCGCTTGCGTGCGATTTTTGACCGTTGAGCGGGCGCTTCGCCGTTGCCGCAAAAACGTTTTTGCATATCGGGTACAACGGGCTTTACGTGAGTAAAGTGCGCGCCGCGTCTGTGTGTCGCGTTTTTAAAGGAGGCCCCATGCCTGGTGTTACCCCTGCAGAAGTTCTGTCCAACTTTGGCATTACGCTGGTCGAAGATCCCGCCGAGAACCAGCCCCGCCTGCTGGTTGACCTGCCGGCAGCCGAGCTCGTCGAGCATGCGATTCGCCGTGAAGAGGGCCGTATGGCCTCCAACGGCGCACTCGTGATCGAGACGGGGGAGCGTACCGGACGTTCGCCCAACGACCGCTTTATCGTTGACACCCCCGATGTCCACGACAAGATTGCCTGGGGCGCCGTCAACCGCCCGCTGTCCGTCGAAAGCTACGAGGTCATCAAAGCCGGTGTCGTCGACTATCTCAACGAGCGCGATGTGTTCGTTACCCGCGGCATGGCGGGCGCCGACCGCAACCACACGCGCCGCCTGCTCGTCGCCTGTGAGCGTGCCAGCCAGGCACTCTTCATTAAGCAGATGCTCGCCCGCCCGCTCGCCCGCGAAATCGCGCGCACCGGCGAGCCGGACTTCTGCGTGCTCGCCGCGCCGGGCTACCGGTGCGATCCCGCCATCAAGGGCCTCAACTCCAGCGCTGCCGTGGTCATCAACTTCCAGGAGCGCGTGATTCTGGTCGCGGGCACCGGCTACTCCGGCGAGATCAAAAAGTCCATCTTCAGCGTCATGAACTACCTGCTGCCCGTCGAGGACGACGTGCTGCCCATGCACTGCTCGGCCAGCATGGACCCCGTCACGCACGAGACCGCCGTGTTCTTTGGCCTGTCCGGCACCGGTAAAACCACGCTTTCGGCCAACCCCACGCGCCTGCTGATCGGCGACGACGAGCACGGCTGGTCCGACATGGGTATCTTCAACATCGAGGGCGGCTGCTACGCCAAGTGCGAGGGCCTGGACGCTTTCCACGAGCCCGAGATCTTCAACGCCGTCCGCTTTGGTGCCATCTGCGAAAACGTGGTGCTCGACGAGAACCGCAAGCCCAACTACGACGACGTCTCCATCACGCATAACACGCGCGTGGCCTATCCTGTGGAGCACATTCCCAACGCGTGGACTAAGGGCATGGGCACCACCCCGAGTGTCGTGCTCTTCCTGACCTGCGACGCCTTTGGCGTGCTGCCGCCTATCTCGCGCCTGACGGCGGACGCCGCCATGTACCACTTTGTGACGGGCTTTACGGCCAAGATCCCCGGTACCGAGGTTGGCGTCACCGAACCCACGCCCACGTTCTCCTCGCTATTCGGAGAGCCGTTTATGCCGCTCGACCCCATGGTCTACGCCAAGATGCTCGGCGAGCGCATCGCCGACGGCCGCACGCGCGTCTACCTGGTCAACACCGGCTGGATCGGCGGCGGTTACGGCGTGGGGCATCGCATCGAGCTGGCATACACGCGCTCCCTGGTCGCCCGCGCCCTAGACGGTACCATCGAGGAGAGCGAGTTCGTGCACGACGACATCTTTAACGTCGACATTCCCACCACGTGCCACGGCGTGCCCGATGGCATCCTGGTGCCGCGTCAGTACTGGCAGAGCACCGCGCGCTACGACGAGGCCGCGCACAACCTGGCTGTGATGTTCGAGGAGAACTTCGAGAAGAAGTACGCGCACCTGCCCGAGTCCGTAAAGGCCGCCGGCCCGCACGCCCAGGTGCCCGCCGAGGCCCGTCACCGCGGCCGCGGCCTGCTGGGACTCCGCCACTAGCGTCGCCTCAGACCCAAAACCACCATAAAGGGGACAGGCACCTTTTTGGTGGTTTTACTCGCGCGGATGACTCGGGTTACAATACGCCTGACATATCGCTCCCTTCTCCGGATGGGGGCAGCGTAAGCGCTCTTGTGGCGGCACCGTAGGACTTTGAAGGTGGCCGTCGTAAGGGCGCTTTTTGTTTAGGCACCCGGGCTCGGGCGCATGCTATGAAGGGAGAGCACATGAAGAGCTTTATTGCCGAGGATTCATTCTGGGAGCTGTTTCCGCAGGCAGCGGTCGGTGTTGTGGTCGTGGAGGGCATGAAGCCCACGGCTCAGATTTCTCAAGAGGACGTGGATGCGATTGCGGCGTTGCTCGACCGCGCCAATATCGATGCGGAGCGTCATCTGACCAGCGACACTATCAGCGAGAACGCACCGGTCAAGGCATGGCGCGAGGCCTATCGTCTGTTCAAGACCAAGAAAGGCGCGCGCTGCTCGATCGAGAACTTGCTCAAACGCGTGCTCAAAGGCAAGCCGGTGGGCCACATTACGCCCGCGGTGGATATCTACAACACGGTGTCGCTGACCTACGCGCTGCCCGTGGGAGGCGAGGATCTGCATGCGATCGAGGGAGACCTTCGCTTGAAGGTGACCGACGGTGGCGATGCATTCTTGCCGCTTGGCGAGGAGGCGGACGATCCGACGCTGCCCGGCGAGCTCGCCTACATCGATGATGCGGGCGCCGTGTGCCGCTGCTGGAACTGGCGCGACGGCGTTCGCACGGCGCTGTCCGACGATTCGGCCGATGCGTTCTTGGCGATTGAGTGCGTGGAGCCCGAGCGGATGGGGGATTGCCAGGCCGCGATCGATCGCCTAGCCGAGCTGCTCGAGCGCTATCTGGGAGCGACGGTTGTCGTTAAGACGCTTGTGACCCGCGACAATCCCTGTGTGGAGCTGTAGCGGCGTCTGCGGATCATGTTCGCCGGTCAAAACCACCACAAAGGTGCCTGTCCCCTTTGTGGTGGTTTTTATGTTGATGGGTTAACAAATAGGGTGCGCAGGGCTGGCGGCCGATAAGTACGGTTAAGATGTTTACCCGTTAGCATTATGCAAGCGAAAGGCGGTCGTCTCCCATGCAGCAGAACGACGAGACACGTTTCGAGGACTTTGTCGGACTGATCAGCGGGCTCTACAAGGAGATCCAGCGCATTAAGACATCCGAGGGCGCAAGGCTGGGCCTCAAGGGCTCCGACGTTATGTGCCTGTACTATCTTGAGCGCAGCAAGGACGGCCTGACTGGTGCCGACCTGGCTCGCATGGCAGGCGTGACCCGCGCCGCCGTCTCGCGTACGCTCGCGCATCTGGAGGAGGGCGGCTACGTCGAAGTCGATGATTCGGGCGATGCCGCCGTTAAGTATCGTGCTCCGGTTCGCCTGACCGCTCTGGGCGGCGAGAGCATGAGCGAGGCGGACCGCATCATTCGCGAGGTGCTCGATACCACCGGTAAGGCTATGGGTGTGGAGCAGCGCGAGCAGATGTATGCATCGCTGCGTACGATTCTCGACACCCTGCGCGAGATCTAAGGCCGCCAAGGCATTTGCTTCCCATTAACAACTGCATAGTCCCGTTTGAGCGCGTATACCGTGCCGGGGCATTGCTGTCAAAATTCCCTGCGAGAGGTCCGCGCAAGAAAGGATTCGCTATGTCCATTCGTATTATTACCGATTCCGCGAGCGATATGTCGCCGGCTGAGCACCCCGCTCTGCGTGTTCTGCCGCTGTCCGTCACCTTTGGCACCGATGTGTACATGGATGGCGTCGACATCGATCACCAGCGCTTTTACGAGATGCTCGTGGAGCGCGATGAGCTGCCTAAGACCGGCCAGGTCAACCCGTACGCGTTTTCGCAGGCTATTGCCGAGGCGCGTGAGGCCGGCGATGAGGCAGTGATTATTACCGTGGGCGCTAAGCTTTCGGGCACCAACCAAAGTGCCCGCACCGCACTTGCCGAGGCGCCGGGCGGCGATGTGTATGTGGTGGATAGCAATAACGTTACCCTGGGCGAGCGCGTGCTGGTTGAGTACGCGCTGCGTTTGGTGGACGAGGGCCAGGGCGCGGCTCAGATCGCGGCGGCTGTCGAGGCCGTGCGCGACCGTGTGGTGGTTATCGGTCTGCTTGAGACGCTGGAGTACTTGGTGCGCGGCGGTCGCCTGTCTGCTGCGGCCGGCGCTGTGGGCACGTTGCTCAACGTAAAGCCCGTTGTGGCCGCCGAGGACGGCCTGATCGTGCAGCTGGGCAAGGCGCGCGGTTCCAAGAACGGTCGTAACCTGCTCAACCAGAAGGTAGAAAAGGCGGGCGGCGTCGACTTTTCCATGCCGCTGGCGCTGGGCTATACAGGCCTTTCGGACGCCGTGCTCAAGAAATATATCGAGGACAGCGCGGCACTGTGGGCCGGTCACACCGAGGGCGAGCTGTCCATCCACACCATTGGCGCCACCATCGGCACCCACGTGGGCCCCGGCGCCGTAGCCGTAGCCTTCTTCCGCCCCGCCAACTAGCTTTCCGGTCAAAACCACCACAAAGGGGACAGGCACCTTTGTGGTGGTTTATGCTTTTCCGGGTGGAAGGGAGCGAGCAATGGCGTCTGAGGGCTTTTTTGAACGGGTGTACGAGGTGGTCGAGCAGATCCCCGAGGGGATGGTCGCCACGTATGGCCAGGTGGCGCTGCTTGCCGGTCGTCCACGAAGTGCGCGGTACGTGGGGTATGCCCTGCATAGTAATCCGCGCCCCGGCGAGATTCCCTGTCACCGCGTGGTGTTTGCCGACGGGCACATATGCGAGGGCTTCGCTTTTGGCGGTCCCGATGCTCAACGTGAGCTTTTGCTAGGGGAAGGTGTGGCGTTTAAGGACGACATGCACGTCGACTTGGCCGCCTGTCGCTGGCCTGCCGGGCTCTAGCGGTTCTGCCGTGGCGAAAACCACCACAAAGGCGCCTGTCCCCTTTGTGGTGGTTTTACACTGTAGGTTTACCAGAGCTAACTTATGGAGAAGGTGTGGCGGCGTACTTTGCCGTCAGAAAGTAAACCACGGTGAACTATATTGGTTTCAGCAACGGAGCAGGCAATAGGCGATGAAAAAGCCTGCCCTGTTGAGTTTGATTCGCATCCCTCCCCTCTGTGCGATTCAACGGTGTACTTCGGGAACAGGCCCGCTGGCAGCTAACTGCCGGCGGGCCTGTTCCTGTTTGTCGAGGGGGTGCGATGGACGGAGCCGAAGCGGTCCGGCTCCAAAAAAGGCGGACGCCGCAGCGCCCGCCCTAAAGCAATCGAAAGCTCAAGCCAGTAGATCGGTCTAGTACACCATGCCCATG
>USCS01000048.1 GCA_900552875.1 uncultured Collinsella sp.
TCGCGGCCGCCCGCGCGGGGGAGGCCCTGCCCAAGCTCGATGTGACCTATGGTGCCGGCACCATGGCGGCGGCGCTTTCGTCTGCCGAGGCCTCGCGCTGGATTTCGCTCGCGGGCGCTGCAGCGGCCCTAGAGCCCGCCGCCTCTAATGGCAGCGTCGCCAAGGCCGCCGAGCATGCCGCCGCCAAGCGCGCCGAGGTCCAGATTGAGCAGGTCAAGGTTGGTTCGACTGCCGCCGCCATGCTCAAGTCGTATTTCAACTTTGGCGCGTACGCGATTATCTCGTCGGTCATCGTATCGGTGGGGCTGGTGTTCTCGGGCATGAACGAGCCCGAGCGCGTGCGTCGTATGGATGCCGGCCCAATCTCCGAGCGCCAGCGTTCGCTCGCCGTGTTTGCGGCCGCCACTGTGATCACCGTCTGCATCTGGTTTGTGTCGAGCATGATGGGCGTCGTGGGCTTTGCCGGCGCGGCTGCCGAGGTCGGCGTGGGCCGTGTGTGCCTGGCGCTGGCAGCGACGTTTGCCCTGGCGTGCACGCCGCTGGCCGTTGGCTTTACGCTGTCGAGCCTGGGCGCGCGCGAGGAGCTGCTCAACGGTGTGGGCAACCTGCTCGGCATGCTCATGACGTTTTTGGGTGGCGCCTGGATGCCGCTGTCGCTGATGGGTTCGGCCGTGCAGACGGTGGCGCACTTTGTGCCGACGTATTGGGTGAACGACGCGATCGGCAAGGCGCTTGCCTCGGACCTGACGTCTGCCGTGCTGGGCGACATCGCCTGCGACCTAGGCGTCACGGTGCTCTTCGCCGCCGCCATCGCCGCCGTAGGCCTAGCCCTCGCACGCACCAAATCCCGCGCCTAGCCACCTAGTCATTGGGGACAGACTTAAATGACTAGCCATTGGGGGCAGTCTTTGCCGATTCGCCGGCTCGCCGGCCGGGCCGGCAAGGACTGTCCCCATCTGCCGGCAGGAAAGGAACGCCCCTAACTGCCGGGTGGCGAAAGGGTGTCCCTTGCGGCTAGTCATTTAAGAACGTCCCCAGTGACTAGTTTGAAATAAATCCCAAGCCTCGCTCCAAAATAGTTCGCCTAGGTTTACTATTACCCTAGAAAAGTAGCAAAAGGCTAACAATGGGGGGTAGTATGGCGACGAAGAAAGCCTACGTCCAGGTCAAGGATCTAAAAAAGCATTACGGCGATGGAGATGCGCGTCTGACGGTCCTCGACGGCATCGATACGTCCATCAATCGCGGCGAGATCTGCGTCATGCTGGGCCCCTCGGGTTCGGGCAAATCGACATTCCTCAATCTTATCGGCGGCTTGGAGGATGCCGACGGCGGCTCCATTATGGTGGACGGCTGCGACCTGACGACGCTCAAACCCGCTGACCTGGGCGAGTATCGCCGTCGTGAGCTGGGCTTTGTCTTCCAGTTCTACAACCTGGTGCCCGATCTCACCATCAAGGAAAACATCGAGGTCACGGCGCACCTGTCCAAAAAGCCGCTCAACGTCGACGACCTGCTGCGCTCGCTGGGCCTCTATGAACATCGCAACAAGTTCCCGCGCCAGGTCTCGGGCGGTCAGCAGCAGCGCTGCGCCATCGGCCGTGCGCTCGTCAAAAACCCGGGCCTGCTGCTGTGCGACGAGCCCACGGGTGCGCTCGATTACAAGACATCCAAGGAAATCCTGCAGCTCATGGAGGACGTCAACCGTACCTATGGCTGCACCATCATCATCGTTACCCACAACGTCGCTATCGCCCGCATGGCCAACCGCGTGCTGCGTCTGCGCGACGGGCGCATCGTCGAGGACGAGCTCAATGAGTCGCCGGTCGCGGCCGCCGAGCTCGATTGGTAGGCGGCGCCATGACACCTCTCGCAAAACGTCTCCCGCGCGAGCTGCGCCGCAATATCGGCAAGTACCTGGGCATCTTTTTGCTTATGTGCGGAAGCATCGCCCTCACGTCGGGCTTTTTGCTCGCGGCGCATTCCATCGGCTGCCTCATTGACGACATGTGCGATGCATACACGATCGAGGACGGCCGCGTGACTACCTCCTTCGAGGCCACCAAAGATCAGCTCAAGGCTGCCGAAGACGCGGCTGAGGACGTCGGCGGCGTTACGTTCTACAAGAACTTCTCTATCGACGCCATCATCAAAAAGGCGGCTGGCGACGACGGCACCAAGCGCACCCTGCGCACCTACGCGCATCGCACCAAGGTCGACATTGCGTCCTACTGCGAAGGCAAGCAGCCAAAGGCGGACAACGAGGTGGCTATCGACCGCGTCTTTGCCACCAATAACGACCTCGCCATCGGCGATAGGGTCGAGCTCGAGGGGCGCACCTACACCATCTGCGGCATCATGACGCAGCCCGATAGCCAGGCGTTGTTCCTCGACAATTCGGACTTTACGGTGAACACCATCACGTATGGTGTCGCCGAGGTCACCGACGCCGGTTTTGCCGCGCTCGAGGATGCCGGCGGCGCGCCCGCCTATACGTACTCCTTTACCTTTAACGACCGTGACCTCTCCACCGCGGACCGCATTGATGCGGAGCAGGATATGGTCGAGGCGCTGACCGACGCCGATGCGCGCGTGGACGATCTGATCGATGCCGATTCCAACCAGGGCATTGGCTATGCGCGCGACGACGTGGACGGCGACTCCATGATGTGGATGACGTTGCTCAACATTATCATCGTGATCATGGCGTTTGTCTTTGTGGTGCTCACCGACGCCACCATCGAGGAGGAGAGCGCCATTATCGGCACGCTGCTCGCCAGCGGCTATCGCCGTCGCGAGATCGTGCTGCACTACCTGGCACTTCCTGCCATCGTGGGCGTGCTCGCGGCACTTTTGGGCACCGCGCTCGGCGTTGCGTTCTTTACCGAGCCCATGCGCGGTCTCTACTACGGCTCGTACAGTCTGCCGCCCTTCCAGGTGTACTGGAGTTGGGGGATCTTTGTGAAGTGCGCCGTGGTCCCCGCCGCCGCGCATCAGTACACACTCAAGGCGCCGCTGGAGCTCGAGGGCACTACCGAGGAACGCGAGCAGTGGTCGGCACTCGAGCGCTTGCAGTCGGTCGACGGTTCGCTGCTCACTGCCGCCCAGGATGCGGATGACGAACTCGATGACGCGGTCGATGCCGCGCAGGCGGCTGCCGATGCCGCGACCAGTTCCCCGTCTGCCGAGGGTTTAGCCGCAGCGCAGGACGCGCTCGCAACGATTCAGGACAAGAAGGACGCGCTTTACGCGCGCCTCGACGATCTGGCCGATGCGCTTGGCTGCGACCGCGATAAGACCATCGACTTGATCGAAAAGGCCTCGAAGATCGATGCCGATAACGACGATATTCATCCCGTCAATACGACGGACAACGGTGCGGCGAAGATTGCACAGGCCGAGAAATATGCCATTTACCAGCTGCAATACGACCGCGGTGACGGAAATGGGCAGGAGACGATTTCCGTCTACGGCGTCTCGCCCGATTCGCGTTACTGGAAGGACCTCGATGTGGGCGACGGACACGTTGTCTTTGGCGGCGGCCTGCTCGACAAGTTTGGCTGGAGCGAGGGGCAGAAGGTCACGCTCCACGACAAGTACGAGGGCAAGAATTATTCCCTTGAGTACGAGGGCAAGGACGCCACTTGGGGCTCCAAGTCGGACATGAATATCTATATGAGCATCGACGACTTTAACGAGCTGTTCGGCAACGACGCCGCCTACTTTAACGGCTACGTGAGCGACGAGAAGCTCGACCTCGACGCGCGATACTTTGCCGGCGACACCACGCCCGATGACATGCGCGCCGTGGGCGACCAGTTTATCGGCATGATGAGCAAAATGATCGGCATGATGGTCGGGCTCGCGGTGTTTATCTTCCTGCTGTTTATGTACCTGTTGACCAAGGCCGTTATCGACCACAGCGCCCGCTCGATTAGCTACATGAAGGTCTTTGGCTATCGCGACGGCGAGATCTCGCACCTGTACATCCGCTCGATCACGCTGTGCGTGGCGGTGTCGCTCGTGCTGAGCCTGCCCGTGATCATCGGCTCGCTGACCGCGATTTTCCGCTCCATGTTGCTTGCCTACAACGGCAATATCGAGATCTACGTGCCCGCTTGGTCCATGGCGGCATGCGTCGGCATTGGCTTTGCGACTTACCTGGTCGTGGCGCTGCTGCACACGCGCTCCATCAGGCGCGTCCCTCTGGCCGAAGCCCTCAAAGTCCAAGAGTAGTCATTGGGTAGTCATTGGGGACAGGCTTAAATGACCAAAAGCGGTCATTGGGGACAGACTTAAATGACTAGTCATCGGGGGCAGTCTTTGCCGATTCGCCGGTTCGCCGGCCGGGCTGGCAAGGGCTGTCCCCAACTGCCGAGTGTCGAAAGAGTGTCCCCAATGACTAGGTGCCGTACTTGACTTTAACTCTGCTTTAACTGGTACCATCCTCTATGTCTGTAACGCCATATAGACCGAGGGGATATATCTATGACCGTAACTGCACCCGCAGCACCCGCTAAGGTGTACTTCACCAACCTGCGCACGCATGCTCGCGAGAGCCAGCTCGACAAACTCAAGCGCCTCATCCGTCGCGCCGGTATCGAGCAGATCGACTTTGAGAACAAGTTTGTCGCCATCAAGATTCACTTTGGCGAGTTGGGCAACCTGAGCTTTTTGCGCCCTAACTACGCCCGCGCCGTCGCGGATGTCGTGAAGGAGCTGGGCGGCAAGCCCTTCCTTACCGACTGCAATACGCTCTATGTCGGCAGCCGCAAAAACGCGCTCGAGCACATCGATACTGCCTACCAGAACGGTTTTACCCCGTATGCCACGGGTTGTCAGATCATCATCGCCGACGGCCTCAAGGGTACCGACGAGGCGCTCGTCCCGGTCGAGGGTGGCGAGTACGTGCACGAGGCTAAGATCGGTCAGGCGCTCATGGATGCCGATATCGTGATCAGCCTCACCCACTTTAAGGGCCATGAGCAGGCCGGTTTTGGCGGCGCCATGAAGAACCTGGGCATGGGAGGCGGCAGCCGCGCCGGAAAGATGGAGCAGCATGCCGCCGGCAAGCCGAACGTCGCGACCGAGCACTGCATTGGCTGCCATGCCTGCGAAAAGATCTGCGCGCACAACGCCATCTCGTTTGACGACATCCGCGAGCGCGAGCTTGCCAACGGTAACACCCGCACGGTTCACGTCGCCGCTATCGACCACGATCGCTGCGTGGGCTGCGGCCGCTGCATTGCGGCATGCAACCAGGACTGTATCAAGCCCGGCTATGACGCTGCGGCCGACGTGCTCAACTGCAAGATCGCCGAGTACACCAAGGCCGTCGTCGACGGCCGCCCGAGCTTCCATATCTCGCTTGCCATGGATATCAGCCCCAACTGCGATTGCCATCCCGAAAACGACACGCCTATCGTCAACGACATCGGCATGTTTGCGAGCTTCGACCCGGTTGCCATCGACCAGGCCTGCGCCGATGCCGTCATGGCATCCGAGCCGCTGCCCAACACCGAGCTCACCGATAGCGCGGCCAAGATGGAGCACAACCACGAGCATCTGGAGGGCGAGCAGGCGCGTGACCCCTTCTGCATCACGCATCCCGACACCGACTGGCGCGTGTGCATCGCGCATGCCGAGAAGATCGGCCTGGGCACGAGCAAGTACGAGCTCATCGAGGTCAAGTAGCGTCTAGCTATTGGACAAATCAAGCGCTTTTGTAGCGCAACGTTAGCAAAAGCCGCCCGTGAGCACAGTGCCCACGGGCGGCTTTTTGGAAGTGCCAGGGGTCAGATAGACCAGTAAACCGTACTATTTGCCTAAAAATTCTTGTCGAGGAAGTTGTCGACCGTGTTCCAGTAGAGTTCGGGGTCGACCTGCGCGCTCTTGGCGTGGGTGGCGCCATGGATAGTGAGCTTTTGCTTGACCTTGCTGGCGCACGCGTCGTAGTTTTGGTCGAGCATGCTGTACGGTACAAAGGTGTCCTGGTCGCCGTGGATAAACAGCATGGGAACCGTCGCATGTTTGAGTTGCTCCACACTGCTCGCCTTATGAAAGTCGTAGCCCGCGCGCACGTTGCACACCAAGTTTGCTACATCGAGCAAGGGAAAGCTGGGCAGGCCGAACACATCCTTGAGCTGCAGGGAAAACTCGTCCCAAACACTCGTATAACCGCAGTCCTCGATAATGCATTTCACGTTTGCGGGCAGAGACTCCCCCGCGACGTTCATGGCGGTTGCCGCACCCATCGACTCGCCAAAGACCAGGATGCGCGCCTCGGGGTCTGCCTGAACAATCCGCTCGATCCACGCGACGACATCGAGCCGTTCGGGCCAGCCCATGCCGATATAGTCGCCGCCGGAGCGCTCGTGGGCGCGGGCGGCTGGTGCGAGTACGTTCATGCCGCGGTCGTGGAATCGTTTGGCGTATCGGGCCATACCGATGGGCTCGTTGGTATATCCATGCAGGCAGACGGCGTAGTCGTGCGTGCTCTCCGACGCAGCAAAATACCAGGCGGCAAGCTCGGTCCCGTCGTCCGCGGTGAGGTTGCTGCTCTTGCGGTTCTCTTTAAACCATGCCCGCGCCTCGGTATCCTCGGCATCCGGCTGCTCACCTTCTTTGTCGTTCTTGCTATCCTGCATCATCTTCATGGTGTATGGCGCGCGGGGATTCAGCGCGAAGTCAAACAGAAAGTTGCCGGCAAATCCGAGCAGCGCAACGACAACCACCAGTGCAACGATGCCGGCTATCTTGAGCTTTCGATGGGAACGTGCGTTTTGAGCCATGCGGTATTCTCCTATAAGATGTTAATACATCAACATTTAATGCAAGCGCATTATGGACGTTCGCCGTTGATGCGTCAACAGGCAAAGAATGGGTAAACAAAGGGTCACATATGGTGCAAATTTCGCACGTATCTAGACGCTTTGATATAGTGTTGAGAACTCTTTACGTTGGAGGATGTAACCGGCATGTCCGATTCGAGCGACAGTTCTAAGCCGCGACCCAAGACCGCGGCCGTTCCGCACTACACGGTGGGCGAGGAGATCATGAACTCCGTCACCCATGGTGTCGGTTGCCTGCTGGGCATCGCAGGTCTGGTGCTCCTGATCGTATTTGCCGCTCTTCGCGGTGGCGGTCCGGCGCATATGGCCGCGGCAATCGTCTACGGTGCCAGCATTATTCTCGAATACCTTGCCTCCACGCTCTACCATGCGATTCAGCCCGCGGGTGCCAAGCGTGTGTTTCGCATTATCGACCACAGCTGCATCTACCTGCTCATTGCCGGCAGCTATACGCCGTTTTGCCTCATCACGCTGGCAAACGACGGTGGCCCCGTGCTGTTTTTTGCCGTATGGGCCATCGCCATTATCGGCATCGCCCTCGAGTGCTTTTTGCGCGAGCGCCAGCCGCATTGGGTAAGCGGCCTGGTCTATCTGCTGATGGGCTGGCTCGTTGTCTTTAAGCTGCCCGAACTTGTGGCGCTGCTCAACCCCGTGGCACTTGCCCTGCTCGCCGTCGGCGGCGTGTGCTACACCGCGGGCGTGCCGTTCTATATCGCCAAAAACGTGCGCTATCTGCACAGTGTTTTCCACTTGTGGGTGCTCGCCGGCAGCATCTTCCAGTTCATGGCGGTGATCCTCTTCGTAATCTAGCGACCGCGCCCACGGCCCCGCTCGCACGGGCGACCGGCGCAATTGCCCTATCCGTCACCTACGCTTACTACCCAACGTCCCGAATCTTGGAGGTTCGAGAAACTCCCGATGGACATAACCATCTCCCTTATTACCACGCTTGTCCTGACGCTTATCAACGGCTATTTCTCCATGTCCGAGATGGCTCTCACCACGGCCAAGCGTGCCGTGTTGGAGCACGATGCCGAGGAGGGCGACAAGCGCGCCGAGCGCGCCGTCCAGCTCGCCGCCGACTCCGACCAGCTGCTCGCCACCATCCAGGTTGCCATTACGCTCGTGGGCTTCGCCTCGTCCGCCGTCGCCTCGACGAGTCTGTCCGACCCGCTCGCCACGTGGCTCATGAGCTTTGGCATCGCGCCGCTCTCCGCCATCGCGCGCGGCCTGGCGCCGGTCATCATCACCGTCGCGGTCGCCTTCGTATCCATCGTGATCGGCGAGCTCGTCCCCAAGCGCATCGGCCTGGCCAATGCCGAGGGCGTGTCCAAGCAGGTCGTGGGCCCGCTTTCCGTGTTCCAAAAGATCGCCCGCCCGCTCGTGTGGCTGACCGGTGCCTGCTCCGACGGCCTGGCCCGCATCCTGCGCATCAAGAGCGCCGATGACCGCCAGAACGTCTCGGAGGAAGAGATCAAGTACATGGTCTCGGAGCAGGATGACCTGCTCGACGAGGAAAAGCGCATGATCCACGAGATCTTCGACCTGGGTGACACCGTGGCTCGCGAGGTCATGGTGCCGCGCGTGGACACCACCATGTGCGAGGACGACGAGACGGTCGCCGACGTGCTGTCCACCATGCGCCAGACCGGCTTCAGCCGCATCCCCGTCTACCACGAGGATCCCGACAACGTCGCGGGCATCGCGCACATCAAGGACCTGATTCAGCCCGCGCTCGACGGCAAGGGCGACCAGCCCATCGCCGATTATCTGCGCGACGCCACCTTTGTGCCCGACACCAAGGACATCCTGCCGCTGCTGTCCGAGATGCAGACCTCGCACGACCAGATCGTGGTCGTCGTGGACGAGTACGGCGGCACGGCCGGCATCATCACCATTGAAGATATCGTCGAGGAGATCGTCGGCGAGATCGAGGATGAGTTCGACCCCGACAACAAGTACCTCACGCGCCTCTCGCGCCGCGAGTGGCTCGTCGATGGGCGTTTTTCGTGCGATGACGCGATTGAGCTTGGTTGGCCGCTCGAGGAAAGCGATGATTATGAGACCATCGCCGGCTGGATTTTGGAGCTTTGCGACTCGGTGCCCGACATCGGAGAGGTGTTTGAGGTCGCGGGGTACAAATTCAAGGTACAGTCGATGCGTGGCCAGCGCATCTCGCTCATTCGCGTGATCGCTCCGGCCGAAACCGATAAGAAGGATTCCGAGTCCTCGGCAGAGAAGCCGGCGGCGTCGGGTGCGGGTTCTGCGGATCCGCACGATGGCGACGAGTAGGGCAAGGAAGAGTAGGGGAGAGTTATGGCAGGCCTGTTCAACATCCTTAAGGTCACCGTCAGCGAGGACAAGATCTGCGCGCATGTGCTGGTGAACCCCGGCATGCCGCTCATGACCTCGGAGGATATCGAGGCCACGGCGCGCGTGTACTACCTGGTGCCGGCGATTGCCAAGCACCTGTGCCTGGGCGATTCCGGCCGCGAGTTCCAGGACTGCATGGGTCAGACCGAGCTTTGCCATCTGCTTGAGCATGTGACGGTCGAGCTCATGAACGAGACCGGGCTTGCCGGCAGCATCTCGTGCGGCCGCACGCGCGTAAGCGAGCACGACGAGCGCGTTTTTGAGGTTGAGCTTTCGTGCCCCGACGACGCGCTGGCCATCGGCGCGCTATCTTCGGCCACCTTTATGATGGACTGGGCGTACCTGCACGCCGACCAGCCTGCCCCCGACGTGGAAGGCACGGTTGCGGGCCTGCGCAACCTGGTGCTGGGCATGCGCGCCGAGGCCGAGGGCAAGGATCCTCACGAGGCCGTCGCCG
>USCS01000049.1 GCA_900552875.1 uncultured Collinsella sp.
CGGCCCGGGCAGAAATACATCCCGCGCCGAGGCCCGCTATCGTCGGACGCATGTTAACGTACTCTACTTTTTCTATCTGCATCTCTTCTGCTTTATAAGTCCATACGGCAGTACCGTTCACGGCTGAATTTCTACCGATTACCAGATTCTCAAAAAGTGACAAGCGATGTGTTATGAGTACGTTAACATAGCCCGTAACGTGCGGTATCGTGAACACTTGGTTCATGCCGCTTTAAGTTGTTAACGTACTCATAACGACGCAAAACCCACCCGGGCGCGCCAAGGAAAGGACTCCCATGACCACCCCCGACAAAAAGACACTCGCCACGCTCACCAAGCTGTTCGAGGAGGAGTTTGGCCCCATCGGCGACCGCCAGGTGCTCTACGTGCACGCGCCCGGCCGCTCCGAGATCAGCGGCAACCACACTGACCACGAGGGTGGCCACGTTATCGCCGGCTCGCTCGATGTCGCCGTCGACGGCATCGCCGTGGCAACCGATTCCAACAAGGTTCGCGTAGCCGACGAGGGCTATCCCACGTTTGAAATCGCGCTCGACACGCTAGACGTTCAGGAGTCCGAGAAGGGCACGTCCGCGAGCCTCGTCCGCGGCATGGCCCACGAAATCGCTGCTCTGGGCGTTGAGCCCCAGGGCTTCGACTTTGCCTTCACCTGCTCCGTCCCCTCGGGCGGCGGTCTTTCGAGCTCCGCTGCTGTCGAGGCGGCATACGGTCGCGCCATGGAGACGCTCTGGGACGCACCCGCCATCGAGCCCGTCGCGCTCGCCCAGATGAGCCAGCGCACCGAGAACAACTATTACGGCAAGCCCTGCGGTCTGATGGACCAGGCCGCCGTTTGCTTGGGCGGCCTCGCCTACATGGACTTTGAGGATCAGGCTCAGCCTAAAACCCAGAAGCTCGAGCTCAACTTTGAGGATCACGGTTATGCGCTCGTGCTCGTTAAGGTCGGTGCCGACCACGTGGCCGCCACCGACGACTACGCCGCCGTTCCGCGCGAGATGCAGGACGTCGCTGCCGAGTTTGGCAAGGCACGCCTGTGCGAGGTAAACGTGGCGGACTTTGACGCCAAGCTCCCCGAGCTGCGCGCCAAGCTGGGCGACCGCGCCTGCCTGCGCGCCGTTCACTACTGGTACGAAAACGGCCTGGTCGATAAGCGCTGGGCTGCCCTGAACGCCGGCGACATCGATCAGTTCCTGGTCCTGACGCGCGAGTCCGGCGCCAGCTCTGCCATGTACCTGCAGAATGTCGTTGCCAAGCTGGGCTCCGAGCAGCCTTCGATGTATGCCCTGGCACTGGCCGAGCACGTGCTCGACGGCCGTGGCGCCGTCCGTATCCACGGTGGCGGCTTTGGTGGCACCATCCAGGCCTTCGTGCCGCTCGACCTGGTCGACACCTTTATCACCAAGATGAACGGCTGGCTGGGCGAGGGCTCTGCCCGCCACTACGCAATTTCTGACAAGGGGGCTTACGCGGCATGGCTGTAATGACTGACGTGCGCGAGGCCGCGCAGAACCTGATCGAGTACGCTATCCACCGATCGATGATCGGCCAGGACGATCGCATCTGGGCGTATAACACCATTCTCGAGTGCATTGGCGCCACGGGCCCCGCGCTCGACATGGCCTGGGCGCTGCAGACCGAGAAGATTTCGCTTCTGCACCCTGACACACTCCCCGACTTTGACCTTGAAGGTACACTTGCCGCGCTTTCCGAGGCTGCCGTTGCCAACGGCGCCGCCGAGGACACGGCGTCGGGCCGCGACCGCATCGCCATGCGCATTATGGGTGTGCTCATGCCGAGACCTTCGGTTGTAAACGAGGAGTTCAACGGCCGCATGGGCGTCAACGAGCCCCGCGCCGCGACCGACTGGTTCTACGGTCTGTGCTGCGACGCCGGCTACGTGCGCCGCGCCGCCATCGCGCGCAACATCAAATGGAGTACCCCCACCAACTGGGGCGACCTCGAGATCACCATCAACCTGTCGAAGCCTGAGAAAGACCCGCGCGATATTGCCGCGGCCGGTGCCGCCAAAAACACGGGCGAGAAGTATCCCGCCTGCCAGCTCTGCATCGAAAACGAGGGCTACCCTGGACGCTCCGCTGCAGCCGACGGCGGCGCTCACCCCGCCCGCCAGAATCTGCGCGTTATCCCCATTGAGCTCGACGGCGAGCGCTGGGGCTTCCAGTACAGCCCGTACGCGTACTTTAACGAGCACTGCATTGCCATGAGCTCCAAGCATCGCCCGATGCACGTCGACCGCAAGGGCCTGACCTGTCTGCTCGACTTTGTGGACCTGTTCCCGCACTACTTTATTGGCTCTAACGCCGACCTGCCCATCGTGGGCGGCTCGATTCTGTCGCACGACCACTTCCAGGGCGGCGCGCACGAGTTCCCCATGATGCATGCCGCCGAGGTCTCGCAGTTTAGCGTGCCCGGCTTTGACCAGGTCAGCGGCACCGTGTTGCAGTGGCCGCTTTCGGTGCTGCGACTGCGCTCGCACGACCGTGGCGAGCTGCTTGATGCCGCCGAAAAGATTATCCTTGCCTGGCGCGAGTGGACCGACGAGTCCGTGGGCGTCATCGCGCACACGGCCGACGGCGTGGCGCACAACACCGTGACGCCCGTCATCCGCCGCGTCGACTCTCGCGGAAATGCCGGCGGCGAGATTTACGAGGCCTACCTGGCGCTTCGCTGCAACATCACGACCGATGAGCATCCGCTGGGCGTGTTCCACCCGCATGCCGAGTACCACCACATTAAGAAGGAGAACATCGGCCTGATCGAGGTCATGGGCCTGGCCATTCTTCCGCCGCGCCTGGTTCCCGAGCTCGGCGCCGTCCGCGAGCACCTGCTGGCGGCCAAGGTCGACGCCAGCTACGACCTTGCCGCCGCGCTCGAGGGCGACGACCTTTGCCGCAGCCACGCCGCGTGGGCTCTGGACGTCTTTGCCCGTCGTGCCGATGAGCTCACGGCCGATAACGCCATCGACATCCTGCACGAGGAGGTCGGCGTGGTGTTTGGCCACGTGCTCGACAACGCCGGCGTCTTTAAATGGGACGAAGCCGGCCGCGCCGCCCAACAGCGCTTCATCGACTCGCTGTAGCACGCGAGCTCGAACGCACGCACTTAACAAATAGCGCCTACACGACAACGGCGCCCGCCGGCAACATCGCCGACGGGCGCCGTTTTCTGATGCAAGGGTAGCTAATTTGCACCAAAACAAGGAGTGTTCCAAACTGCCGGCAGAGAAGGAACGCCCCCAGGTGCCGACTTAAACCCCACATTATTCGATGGAAAAACGTGGTTGCCTCCCACATTATTCGATGGAAAAACGTGGTTTACTCCCACATTTTTCGATGGAAAGACCAAGACAGTCTTATACTAACCATGATCGTTAGGGGGCAGTATGCAGCGACAGCTAATGGACGAACTCATCGCCTGGAAATCTAGGTCAAACCGCAAGCCCCTCCTGCTTAAGGGGGCCCGCCAGACGGGAAAAACCTGGCTTCTCAACGAATTCGCAGGCCAGCAGTATCAAAACGTCATCCGTTTTGACTTTATGCTCGAACCGGGCGCACGTTCGCTGTTCGACGGAAGCCTTGACCCCAAACGCATCATCTCCCAGATAGAGCTCCTGCGCGGCCAGACCATAACGCCGACAGACACGCTCATCATCTTCGACGAAATCCAAGAGGCACCGCGTGGCATCACCTCGCTCAAATACTTCAACGAGCTGGCGCCGGAATACCATATCATGGCAGCCGGCTCCTATATGGGGCTCGCGCTCCGACGCGAAAACGAGTCGTTCCCCGTCGGCAAGATCGACCAGCTTACCATGCGCCCCATGGGGTTTGTCGAGTTCGTTCGTGCCGTCGATGGCGATCCGCTCGCAGATGCCATCCTTGCCGCAGACATGGACCTGCTGGCGAACGTTTCCGAAAAGCTCGAGCGCCTGCTCAAGGAATACCTCGTTGTCGGTGGCATGCCAGAAGTTGTCTCCGCTTTCGCCGCCTCCCACGATTTCATCGAGGCCCGCAGGCTTCAGCAGCAAATCATCGAAGCTTACGAATCCGATTTTGGCAAGCATGCGCCAGCCCGCATCGTCGAGCGCATGAGGCTGGTTTGGAAATCCCTTCCCGGCCAGCTCGCAAAGGAAAACAAGAAGTTCGTCTACGGCGCGCTTCGTCCCGGGGCGCGCGCACGCGATTTTGAGGAAAGCCTCCAGTGGCTCATGGACTATGGAATCGTTCATAAGGTACCACGTGTTTCCGCCCTAAGAGCACCGCTCACAAGCTACGAGGATCTCTCGGGCTTCAAGCTGTTCTGCATCGACACCGGCATCCTCGGAGCACTCTCCGGCCTCACGCCAGCCATTGTTCTGAACGGGCCCGCTGTTTTTACGGAGTTCAAAGGCTCGCTGACCGAGCAATACGTCGCACAGGAGCTTTTGCTCCAAGGCAATACCCCCGCGTATTGGTCATCCTCCTCCGGCAATGCAGAGACTGACTTTGCCATCGACCATGCGGGGACCGTGCTTCCGCTCGAGGTCAAGGCGGCAGAGAATCTCAAAGCAAAGAGCCTGAGGACTGCCTGCGAGAAGTTCAAACTCGGGCGCTGCGTGAGAACATCGTTAGCGGCATATAGAGACGAGGGCACGCTCGTCAACATTCCGCTCTGGGAGATTGGGCAAATCGACAAGCTGGCGTAGGCGCTGTGGAGGGGGTGCCCCGTAAGGAGTGTCCCAAACTGCCGGCAGAAAAGGAACGTCCCCATCTGCCGCATTCCCGAAGCAAGGCAACGCCGATGTCTTGGCAACGGCAGCGAGCGGGCCGCACTTGAGACAAGGTGACGTGAAACGAAAGGGCGCTGACCTTCTGGTCGCGCCCTTGAAGTTGAACGTCAGATTGTCCAAATGCGGCCCGCGCAGCGTCGGCTGGTTACGCGGTTTGGTAAAACCTCGTAACCTTAAAGTTCGGTCACCTCAACGCTGTTGTAGACCTCGTCCCAGCGGTCCATGACCAGGTGGCCGGTCTTGGGATCCATGGCGTTGAGCTTGCCGCAGGTATTGGCGGTCTTGAGCACCGTGACGTCGTCGGCACCAGCCGCAATGGCATGCGCAAAGCCGGCGATGGTCGAGTCACCGGAACCCGTTGCGTTCACAGCCGCAATCGCGGGCGTCTTGGCGCGGAACGCGCGGCCCTCATGGAAGCCCACCGAACCGGCAGCGCCCATCGAAACGACAACCCAGGGAATACCGGCAAAGCGACCATCGGCGGCAAGCGCCTCACGCAGGGCATCGACATCGTCGGTCGTAAAGGACGCGCCCAGCAGGCCATTGATCTCGGTCAGGTTGGGCTTCACGAGCTCGGGCTTGGCGTCGGACTCCAGCGCTGCCTCCAGTGAAGCGCCCGAGGTATCGAGCAGCACCTTGGCGCCCGCCTCCTCGGCAATCTTGACCAGCTCGGCGTAGTAGCCGGCATCGACGCCGCGCGGCAGCGAGCCCGAAAGCGTCACGACATCCGCCTTCGCCGCGAGCTCGGCAAACTTGGCCGTAAAGGCCTCGAGCTCGGCGGGAGCAATCTGCGGACCGCTCTCCAAAAGCTCGGTCTGATTGCCCTCGTGCAGGATGTTCAGGCAAATGCGCGTCTCGCCGGCAATGGGCACAAAGTCGTTTTTGACGCCATCGGCATCCATAAGCTCGGCCATATAGGCACCCATGTGGCCACCCAGCAGACCGGTCGCGAGCACTTCGTCGCCCAGCTGCAGAAGCACGCGGCTCACGTTGAGGCCCTTACCGCCGGCGGTCTTTTCGGGCGTTACGCGGTTAACATCGTCGATGACCAGTTTGTCGAGCTGGTAACGGGTATCAATCGACGGGTTCATGGTAACGGTCAGAATCATATTGAACTCCTGTTTCCGGGGCACGGCACGCGCGGCCCCAAACATACGATAGCTCGTTAAAGGATCTCGATCTCAAAGCCGCGGGTGACGGTCTCCCCCGGCTTGGCAACCAGGCAGCCACGCTTGTGCTCCAGAATATCGTCCTCGTCGGAGCAGGTGGACAGGCCGCCCCACGGTTCCACAGCCACAAAGTCGCCCTCGGGCTTGCTCCACACAATCAGGTATGGCATATCGGGGAACGTCAGGCGCACGCCCTTGTCCTCGGTTTTCTTGGTCAACGTAACCACGCGGCTCTCGAGCACGTCAAAGATGGTCTCCGCGAAGTCGAAGAGTTCGTGGGTCAGCGGCAGGTCATGGCCAACCATCGGGTTCTTGCTGCGACGCTCAACATCAATCAGGCCCGTCGAGGGAACGGCAGTACAGAGCTCGGCGGCCTCGCGCTGCTCAAAACGGAGCTCGTAGTCGTCATAGGACTCGCCCTCGTCGAGCGGGCACTTAAAGCCGGGGTGGCCGCCCACAAAAAACGGCATGTCCTCGGTGCCCTCATTGGTCACCTCGTACGACACGGCCACCTTTTCCGAATCGATCGTGTAACGAGCAACGATCTTAAACGGATACGGGTACTGCTCGAGCAACTCGGCATGGTCGGCAGAGCTTAAGCTCAGCGCAACCATGTTGTCGCTCTGCTCCTCGAGCTTCCACTCCTGTTTGCGCGCAAAGCCGTGACGGGCGAGCTTGACCTCGCGGCCGCCCATGGTCATTGCGCGACCGTCACGAAGGCCGCCGCAGATCGGGAAACAAATGGGTGCCTGGCCCGACCAGACCGCCGGGTCACCCTGCCACAGGTACTCACGGCCGTAGGCCGCAATAGAAGTGAACGACCCGCCCGCCGTGCTCAGTGCCACGCGGATAGAACCGTTATCAAGAACAAACTCCATAGGAGCCTTCCCTTTCTTACGACAGCCCGCCAAGTCAATAGGGCTGATAGAAAACCGGCCCGCGCCCCCTCACAGAAACGCGAGCCGTCAATTGAAAAGCTGCAGAATGCCGGGTACCGCCTGGAGCGAAGCACTCAAGCCAAGCAAGCAAACGTGTTATCGGAGCAGCTCGCCGTACCAGAACACTTCGCAACAACAGGGGCGATCTCACAGGGTTCATCGGTGTCCATGGTCCTTCGATTGTCCAGCCGGGCATCGACCCCATCCGTCTTGCCAACCAGGCTGAGAACCTGCAGGTTCTGCTGGCCGGTGGTCACCCCGCCCATTCCCTCACCTTCAACATGTCGCTCGTGGGTGAGTTCGGCGGCACCGGCGCCACGTTCATCGTACCGCTTCTGCTGATTCTCTTTATGAAGTCCAAGCAGCTCAAAGCCGTCGGTAAGGCCTCGATTGTTCCTGTTGCCTTCGCCGTCAACGAACCGCTGCTCTTTGGCGCGCCGATGATTCTTAACCCCTACATGCTCATCCCCTTTGTTGCCGCCGGCTGCGTCAACGTGAGTGTTGCCAAGTTCTTTATCGACAATGTGGGCATGAACGGCTTCTCCTTCGTGGTGCCTTGGGCTACCCCTGCCCCCATCGGTATCTTCATCACCACGAACTTCCAGCTTATCGCCCTGGTGTTTGTCGCAATCATCATCTTGCTGGACGCCATCATTTACCTGCCGTTCTTGAAGGCATACGATAAGCTGCTCTGCGACCAGGAGGCCGAGCGCGCCGCCGAGCTGGGTCTCGAGTCCGATGGTGCCGCTTCCATCGCCGCCAGCACCTCTGCGCCCGCCATCGAGCAGACCGCCGCTGCCGTCGAGCCGACCGCCGCTGCCGCCGACAGCAAGCCTGTCGCCGATCAGCCCGAGCCCGCCTCCGACGCATCCGCTAAGAAGGATGTCGACGGTCTGAAGGTCCTCGTCCTGTGCGCCGGCGCCGGCACCTCTGCCATGCTTGCCAACGCCATCAAGGAAGGTGCTGCGCAGACCGGAGAGAACATCGCTTCCTCCGCAGGCGCCTATGGTCAGCACACTGCCATCATGGATCAGTACGACGTCATCGTGCTTGCCCCGCAGGTCCGTAGCTACTACAACGACATGAAGGCCGACACCGATCGTCTGGGCATTAAGCTGCTCGCTCCCCGCGGTAAGGAATATATCGACCTTACTCGCGACCCCGCTGGCGCCATCAAGTGGCTCCGCGAGAACCTCGACTAGTTTCCTCCCTCTGTTGGTGCCCGGATCCCCAGTTCGGGCACCCTCCCTATTCGAATCCCACAGAAAGGATGACTCATGACCAATCCCATGCAGTTCCCCAACGGCTTTGTGTTTGGCGGCGCCACCGCTGCTTACCAGGTTGAGGGCGAGACCCGTACGCACGGCAAGGGCAAAGTGCCCTGGGACGATTTCCTGGCTGCTCAGGGTCGCTTCTCCCCCGACCCCGCAAGCGATTTCTACAACAAGTACCCGGTCGATATCGACCTGTGCCAGCGTTTCGGCATCAACGGCATCCGTGTCTCCATCGCTTGGAGCCGCATCTTCCCCAGTGGCACCGGCGAGATCAACCCCGAGGGTGTTGCCTTCTATCATGAGCTCTTTGCCACCTGCAACAAAGCCGGCGTTATCCCCTATGTCACGCTCGATCACTTTGATACGCCCGAGGCCTTTTACCAGGACGGCGGCGAGGGATTCCTGACGCGCACGACGATCGACGCCTTTGTCGAGTACGCCAAGTTCTGCTTTGCCGAGTTCCCCGAGGTCAAGCACTGGTTTACCTTTAACGAGATTCCCGCGACCGCCGAGGGCAGCTTTATCGTCGGCAACTGGCCGCACGGCGAGAAGTATCGCTTGGACAAGGCCTTCCAGCTCATGCACAACATGATGGTGGCCCACGCCAAGGCCGTCGTCGCCTTCCATGAGGGCGGCTTTGAGGGCGAGATCGGCATTGTCCAGAACCTGGAGCCCAAGTATCCCCTCGACCCCAACAACGCCGCCGACTGCGAGGCAGCTCGCATGGCCGACGTCATCAACAACCGCTGGGTACTCGACGCCACCTTCCGCGGCCACTATGCAGCCGACACCATGGAAGCTGCGACCAAGCTGGCCCATATCGCCGGCGGCGAGCTCGACGTTCGTGACGAGGATATCGCCGCGCTGACCGCCGCGCTCCCCTACAACGATTGCCTGGGCGTCAACACCTACAAGTGCCAGTTCCTGCGTGCCGCCGAGGGCGAAAACGACATCAACCACAATGGCACCGGCGACAAGGGCTCCTCGCGCTGGTTCCTCAAGGGCGTGGGCGAGTCATGCGTGCGCGAAGGCGTACCCACCACCGATTGGGACTGGATTATCTATCCCGAGGGCCTGTACGACCTGCTGCTCCGCATTAAGAACGATTACCCCAACTACAAGAAGATCTACATCACCGAGAACGGCATGGGCTATAAGGACGACTTTGAGGACGGCTTTATCGACGACGCCCCTCGCATCGACTATATGCGTCAGCATCTCGCATGGATCCTCAAGGCAATCGACGGTGGCGTGAACGTCGACGGCTACTTTGTGTGGTCGCTGCAGGACCAGTTCTCCTGGACCAATGGCTACAACAAGCGCTATGGCCTGTTCTACATCGACTTCGAGACCCAGAAGCGCTATCCCAAGGCAAGCGCGTACTGGTACAAGAACGTCGCGGAGACCGGCCTGCTCATGGCCTAGTTTCCGCCGCATACCCCCTGTCGGCCGCATGCGAATCCCTCCACGGGTT
>USCS01000050.1 GCA_900552875.1 uncultured Collinsella sp.
CCCCCGTTTTGTATCCTTCGAGCCTCGAAACGCCTTCCCTGAGACCTCACTGACGGCGCTTTCCAGACCCCGTGGGCAAAAAAGGGCAAATATGAGTACTGTTACCTTTTTAGTAACAGCCAAAACCGCCTCAAATGCCGCTCCCACGGCTTACACGCGTCCCTAAATTGATCAAACAACACCATAGCGGACTTATATGTGTTTGCGTTAATGAACATATTTTGCTGTTATGTCTATTATTTTGCGAAGGCAATATGATACTAAGATAGCAACCGTACTCATATTTGGCATTTTTTGCCCACAGGGTATTTCCTAGGGAACCGACAACAGCCTTAGGGTCCCGCGCGGCGCCGCTCCCTCCCGGCATCCGCCGACGTTTACCCAGATAAAACCTGCCAAAATAAACCTGTCCCTTTTTGGTAGGTTTCGGGGTGACAAGGGCTTGCACTTTAGCGTGCGACAGCGGATAATGCCGAGCATTCGACAAAACGCTTATTGCTCTTTCTATAGATTGAGGAGGCCCCTATGGCCATGGAATTCAAACGCAGGCTGCCGATACCCATGGAGATCCGCGAGGAAATGCCGCTTTCTGCCGAGCTTACCGCCAAAAAGCAGGCATTTGACGCCGAGGTCGCCAAAGTCTTTACCGGCGAGGACGCACGTAAGGTGCTCATCATCGGCCCGTGCTCTGCCGACCGCGAGGATTCGGTGCTCGAGTATATGAACCGACTGGCCAAGACCGCCGAAGAGGTCAAGGACAAGCTCATCATCATTCCGCGCGTCTACACCAACAAGCCGCGCACCAAGGGCACTGGCTACAAGGGCCTGCTGCACAACCCCGACCCCGAGGCGCCCGATGACCTGCTCGAAGGCGTTAAGGCCATCCGCCACATGCACCTGCGCGTCATCGAGGAGACCGGTTTCTTTACCGCCGACGAGATGCTCTACCCGTCCAACTACCAATACCTCGTTGACCTGCTGAGCTATGTGGCCGTGGGCGCACGCTCGGTCGAGAACCAGGAGCATCGCCTGGTGTCGAGCGGCATTTCGGTACCCGTCGGCATGAAGAATCCCACTGCCGGCTCTACCACCGTTATGCTCAACTCCATTTACGCCGCGCAGGCGCACCAGAGCTTCATCTTCCGCAACTGGGAGGTCGAGTGCGACGGCAATCCGCTCGCGCACGCCGTTATGCGTGGTTACATCGGCCTCGATGGCCGCACCTACCCCAACTACCACTACGAGCACCTCGAGCGCCTGGCCGAGCGCTACACCGAGCACGCCGGCTATGCCAATCCGGCAGCGGTCATCGACTGCAACCACGACAACTCGGGCAAGCGTCCGCTGGAGCAGTATCGCATTTGCAAGGAGGTGCTCGACAGCTGCCGCCGCAACGAGTCCATCTCCAAGCTGGTCAAGGGCTTTATGATCGAGTCCTACCTGGAGGACGGCAACCAGCCGGTCGACGGCGGTGTCTTTGGCAAGTCGATCACCGATCCGTGCCTGGGCTGGGAAAAGACCGACTACCTCATCCACGAAATCGCGGAACGTATTTAGTTACGCGGTTTTACCAAACCGCGTAACGGCTCGACGCTGCGCGCCCACCAGAGCGACAACTTGTCATTCAAAGAGGACGGCATGACCAGAAGGTCTATGCCGTCCTCTTTTCATGCCAATTTGTTCGCTCTGGCGCCCGCTCGCTGGCATTGCTAAAACATCGATGTTACCGTGGTCCAAACTAGTCGTTGGGGGCGTTCTTGTTTGACCAGTCGTTTAAGAACGTCCCCGATGACTATTTGAATTGCTAATTTGTGCGGGTTGTGGTTTTGTGACCTGCTGAAATTAAAGATACTGTACAACTGTACGTTAATTCGTCTTCGTAGTATATTGCTACCCGCAAAACTCAACACCATTGTGCTTTGAGACGTTAAAGCGCCTACTACAATGGTTGTCGATAGTACGATTCGATTCAACGACAGGATGGATGGTCATAGCGTGAGCCTCGGCAGCAAACTATCCAACGCAAAGGTCTCCTTTGCGATATTCAAGCGCGACATTAAGCGACTGCTTGTGAACCCCGTCGCCTTGGTGGTTACCCTTGGCGTGTGCGTTATTCCCTCGCTGTATGCCTGGTACAACATCGTGGCCAACTGGGATCCGTACGGAAACACCCAGGGCATCAAGATTGCCATCGCCAACAACGATCGGGGCACCCAAAACGACCTGGTGGGCGAGCTCAACGCGGGCGATCAGGTCGTCGATCAGCTCAAGGAGAACGATCAGCTGGGCTGGACCTTCGTCGACTCGGCGGCCGATGCCAAAGAGGGCGTCGAGAGCGGTGAGTACTATGCGGCCATCGTAGTCCCCAAGAACTTCTCGGATAACCTGGTTTCGATGCTCGACGGCAACTACCATCAGCCCAAGCTTACGTACTACGTCAATGAGAAGAAGAGCGCTATTGCGCCCAAGGTTACCGACACCGGTGCAAACACCATCGAGGAGCAGATCAACTCGGAATTTGTCTCCACGGTGGGCGAGACCGTTGCCAGTATTGCCAAGGATGCCGGAGTCGATTTAAAGGACAAGGCAACCCAGACTCAGGATTCGTTGGCCGGTTCGGTATCAGAGGCTTCCGATACGTTGGGCGAAGTGCGTGATTCGATTGGCGACATGAATGCCGCCATCGATAAGACGAGTGGTTCCATTGCCTCGGCAGATGCGGCACTTGCCGGTCTGCAGGGTCAGGCGCCGTCGCTGACGCAGGCGATCTCCCAGGGCAATGACCTGCTGGGCGAGGCTCGCGCCACGGCGGGCAACTCTGTCGCCTCGCTCTCCAAGGCGCTCTCGGAAGGCAGCCTTGCGCTCACCAAGACGTCAGTCTCCGCAAATGCTGCGATTGGCAAGCTGACGGGCACGGTCGCATCTACGACTACCCGTATCGACAACTCGCTTGAGTCTCTCCAAGCGACGATCGACCACAATAAGGCCGTTATCGGGCACTTGGAGATTCTCGCTAATGACACGTCGACAGGTTCCAAGGAAATTGACGCACACATTGTATCGACCATCGATTTTCTTCGAGAGCAGAATGAAAAGCTTCAGAGCATCAAGGACGGTCTGTCCGCGCAGTCGAGCGCCATGGCGAATGACGCCGCGGCTGTTTCGGGTGCCAGCGACGCTATCAATAACGCAATCCAGACCGGTGCGACCAACTTTGGCCAGGCCCAAACGAACCTGGGCCAAAGCGCGCTGCCGAAGGCCTCAAGCGCGCTCGATTCCTTTGCTGCCGTCTCGGGTGATCTGACGGGAATCGTATCGGGTCTTACGCCCACGATTGCGAGCGCGCGTGGCACGCTGGCCCAACTCAACGCTACGCTCGGTCAGGCCAAGACCACGCTGTCCCAGACCGATGCCTCGCTTGCCAAGGTCCAGGACAAGCTTGCAACCGCCGCCAACGACATCGCGGCGCTACAGACCTCTGAGTCCATGGGCGAGCTGGCCGACCTGATGGGCGTCGACGTCGATGACGTTGCAGACTTCATGGCATCTCCGGTCGAACTGACCTCAAAGTCAATTTACCCGGTCAAGAGCTTTGGTTCGGGCATCGCCCCGTTCTATACCAATCTGGCGCTGTGGGTGGGCGGCTACGTGCTCATCGCCATCTACAAGCTCGAGGTCGACCGCGAAGGCATCGGCAGTTTTACCGCGCGTCAGGGCTACTTTGGCCGCTGGTTGCTCCTGGTGATCCTGGGCGCGTTGCAGGCCATCATCGTTACGGTGGGAGATCTGGTCATTGGCGTGCAGTGCGTCAGCCCGCTGCTGTTCGTGCTGGGCGGCATCGCCATCTCGTTCACCTACGTCAATATCATCTATGCGCTGTCCACTACGTTTAAGCACATCGGCAAGGCAATCGGCGTCATTCTGGTTATCGTGCAGATTCCGGGTTCGTCGGGCATGTATCCCATCGAGATGATGCCCGGCTTCTTCCAGTGGCTGCACCCGCTGCTGCCCTTTACCTACGGCATCAATCTGCTGCGCGAGACGGTCGGCGGCATGTACTCGTTCAACTATCTGTTTAACCTGTGCATTCTGGGCGTGTTCTTGATCGTGGCGCTCTTTATCGGTCTGCAGCTGCGTCCGCTGCTGCTCAACCTCAACCTGCTCTTTGATAAACAGCTTTCCACGACCGGTATGATGATCTGCGAGTCCAATGACCTGCCGCGCCAGCGCTACTCGCTGCGCACGGCCATGCGTGTCATGCTCGATTCCGATTCGTACCGTCGCGAACTGCTCGATCATGCAGTCGCCTTTGAACATCGCTACCCGTACTACATCAAGGGCGGTTTTGCCGCTGTAGTCGGCGTGCAGGTCCTGCTCTTTGTCCTGTCGACGGTTCTCGATATCGACAATAACGGCAAGATCATCCTGCTTGTCATTTGGATCATCTCGGTCATTGCCATCTGCGGCTGGCTTATCAATATCGAATATATCCGCGCGAGCCTCAATACCCAGATGCGCATCTCGGCGCTTTCGGATGAGGACCTGCGTCGCGAGATGCGCGAGCACACGGCCGCCATTCCTGCCGCCCGCTACATGTTTGGCCTCAACGCCAGCGAGCGTGGTGCCAAGGGCGGCGATCAGTCCACGGGCCGCTTGCCGTATATAGGCTCGAACCATAAATCTCAGGACAGCGACAGCACAGCCACAAATGATGGAGATGCCACTCCGCTTGGCAAGCACTCCAAAGGAGGTGAGGCATAAATGAAGAACATCCTGCATCTGTTTAAGCGCGATGTCCAAAATGTGTCTCGCTCCGTAATCGGCTTGGTTGTCGTGATGGGCCTCGTTATCGTACCGTGCCTGTACGCGTGGTTTAACATCGCCGGCAGCTGGGACCCGTACGGCAACACCGGCAATCTTAAGATCGCCGTGGTCAACACCGATGAGGGTTACGAGAGCGATCTGATCCCCGTTGAGGTCAACGTGGGTGAAAACGTGACCGCCACCCTGCGCGGCAACGAGAGCTTCGATTGGGTTGTACTCAACAATCGAGAAAAGGCCATCGAGGGCGTCAAATCGGGCGCATACTATGCGGCTGTCGTTATCCCTAAGACGTTTAGTGCCGATATGATGACGCTCTTTTCGACCGACGTGAAGCATGCCGATATCGAGTTCTACGAGAATCAGAAGGCCAACGCCATTGCCCAGATCGTGACCGAGAAAGGGTCGAGTGCCGTCCAGAGTCAGGTTAACGAGACCTTTACCGAAACCATTACGACCATCGGGCTCAAGACCGTGTCCAGCCTGCTCGATTACATGAGCACCGACCAGGTGAGTAACTTTATCGCCAACCTGTCGTCGACACTCGGCGATTCGGTCGAGGACCTGCGGGATGTTCAGGCCAGCGCAACGTCTCTTGCGGGCATTTTGAGCTCCACGTCCGATTCGCTGACGTCGGCGAGCGGCATGCTCAAGCAGACCGGTGCCGTCGATGAGTCGACAAAGCAGCTCATGGAACATGCCAAAAGCGGCATCGATGATTCCAAAGAAGCGCTTAAGGCGGCAAACGATGCCATCGATGCCGCGATCGATGGAAGTGCGGGTTCGTTCGACAATGTGTCTGCCGAGCTCTCGAAGGCGTTCGATGCCGCGAACCAGCATGTCTACCTTACGGTGTCCCAACTCAACGATGCCGCTGCGGTCCTCAATGCGCGCGCCAAGGATATCGATGCGATGGCTGATCAACTCCGCAGCCTTGCCGACCAGGTGAGCGATGAGAATTTGAAGGACGGTCTCAAGTCTGCCGCGACGTCGCTGGGCAGAATCGCCGTTGAGTACCGCAACAATGCCACGGATCTGGCGGCCACCGCGAAGTCTCTCTCCGATAGCATGGCCGAGGTCAACAACTCGCGTGCCGAGGTCGATCAGGCCATCGCCGATGCCAAGGCCGGCATCGCGGGTGCCAAATCCGATTACGATTCCACGTTCTCGGTTAAGGCCAAGGAGCTCAAGAAGACCGTCTCGGGGGCTCTGGATTCACTGAATGGTATTTCGAGCGATCTGGATAGCGCCGTAGATGGCCTGACCGACGCATCCGGTTCGCTGGCAAAGGGCCTCTCCAAGGCTGCAAAGCTGGTCAACAAGGCTTCCGATCAGCTGGGCGAGGCGTCGGACAAGATCAGTGCGTTTAAGGACGAGCTCGACGGCGCCTTGATGTCGGATGACCTCGCTACGATCAAGACGATGATCGGCAACGACCCCGAGGGCCTGGCCGCGTCGCTTTCCGGCCCCGTCGCGCTCGACCGCAAGCCGGTCTATCCGATTCGCAATTACGGCTCTGCCATGGCGCCGTTTTACACGATTCTGTCGCTCTGGGTCGGTTCGATCGTGCTGGCGGCCATGATGAAGGTGTCGGTTGACGATGAGCTCATCAACGAGCTTATCCCCGTGCGCCTGCACGAGATCTACCTGGGTCGTTACCTGTTCTTTGGCGGTCTGGCACTGCTGCAGGCAACGCTCGTGTGCGCGGGTGACATCCTATTCTTTGGCATCCAGTGCGACAACCCGCTGCAATTTGTGCTGGCGGGCTGGATCGCGAGTCTTGTGTTCTCCAATATCGTCTATACGCTTACGGTTTCGTTTGGCGATATCGGCAAGGCGCTTGCCGTCGTGTTGCTGGTCATGCAGGTCGGCGGTTCGGGCGGTACGTTCCCCATCGAGATGACCGGTCCCGTGTTCCAGGCGATATATCCGTTCCTGCCGTTTACCCACGGCATCAACGCCATGCATGCCGCCATGGCCGGTGCCTACCATATGGAGTACTGGATTGAGCTGGGCATTCTGGCGAGCTATCTGATTCCGTCGCTGGCGCTGGGCGTGGTCTTCCGCCGTCCGGTCATCAAAGCCAACGACTGGATTATCGAAAAGTTGGAATCAACCAAATTGATTTAGCGCGGCAATGTGGCGTTGCCGGAACATCGAGGCTTCCCTGCTCGGTACTTTAGCGGGCTGGATTGCGGTGCAGCGCTGGTTGTTGCTACAGTAGCGGGGCGTGCCGGGGGTCCGGCGCGTCCCGTTTTTATTTGACCATGAGGCGGCACGCGGCCATACGCGTGCGGACACCACGCCCAGTTTGAGTGTGAGGATGTTCCATGGCCCAATACGCTGCCAACGAAATCGAAAACATGCCCGATAGCCCTGTCGCACGGGAGGACCTGGGCGCCGGCGGCATCTCCCGTGGCGCCGGTGCTCGCTCGCCGCTGTTCTGGAAAGTTCTACTGCTTTCGGTGGCGATTATCTGGGGCTACTCCTTTACCACTATGAAGGACGCGCTCGACACCATCCCGGTGTTCGAACTGCTCTATGTTCGCTTTCTTCCCGCAGCGCTGGTCATGCTTGTTATCTTTCGCAAGCGCATCGCCGCCCACCTTAACGCTCGCAATCTGATTGTCGGTCTGAGCATGGGCGCGCTCATGTGGGCAGCCTATGCCTTGCAGACGGTCGGTCTGGCTCAGACCACGGCGGGTAAGAACGCTTTTTTGACGGGCACCTATTGCATTCTGGTCCCGTTCGCGAGCTATTTCCTAAGCGGCGAAAGGCTCACTCGCTACAACTTGGGAGCCGCATTGCTCTGCCTGGCGGGCATTGGCCTGGTGGCGCTCGATAGCGTCGAGTTCAACATCGGTGACGTCATTACGCTGGCTGGTGCGGTCTTTTTCGCCATCCAGATGGCGGTGACCGCCAAGTACGGTCGCAAAATGGACATCAACGTCATCACGTTTTGGATGTTTGTGGGCAATGGCGTCTTGAGCCTTATCTCGTCGCTGCTATTCGAGACCCAGGCGCCTCTGTCCGTGTGGACGCCGAGCTTTATCGGCGTGATGGCCTTTCTCTCGGTGGGCTGCACGTGCGTGGCGCTGCTCATCCAAAACGTCGGCTTGGCGCACGTCCCGGCCTCGACGGGCTCGCTGCTGCTCTCGATGGAATCGCCCTCGGGTGTGCTGTTCTCGGTGCTGTTAATGGGTGAGGCGCTCACCTCGCGCCTGCTCGCCGGCTTTGCACTCATCTTCCTGTCGATTATCTTGAGCGAGACACATTTCGATTTTTTGCGCCGAAATAATTGCGCGCAATTGTAAACAACTTGTTGCGCCGCCCTCCTGGGGCGGCGTTTTTTATGTAACGCCCTTACAGTTATGCCTTGCACTTTAGACCATCAAAGTGCTTGCAGCACAAATAATACTGGAGGGCATCTATGGCACCAGCTCTGTCCGATTTTCAACCGCAACCAGCGCCCAAGGCCACCCCGGCAGCGCAAGCCGCTATCGGTGACGGTCTTGTTGCCGAGGCTCAAGCTTTTGCAGACAAGCTTGCTGCGTGGCGCCACGACCTGCACCAGACGCCCGAGTTGGGTAATCGCCTTCCGCAAACCTCTGCGTATATCCAGGCACGTCTGACCGAGATGGGCATCCCGTTTGCCACGCTCGTCGACGGCTCCTGTGTTGTGGGCTTAATCGGTGCCGGTGCGGCCGTGGCGGCCCAGGGCAACGGTACGTGCACGGACGATCAGGCCGGCACGGTCATCATGCTGCGCGGTGACATGGATGCCCTTCCCGTCGCGGAAGAGTCGGACGAACCTTTCGCCTCTGTCAACGGCTGCATGCATGCTTGCGGCCACGATATGCATGCGACGGCCTTGCTTGGTGCCGCCCGCCTGCTCAAGGCTCGCGAGGCCGAGCTTGTCGATGCCAATGCCACGGTTAAGCTGCTGTTTCAGCCGGGCGAGGAAACCTTTGAGGGCGCTCGCGCTGCCATTGCCGATGGCCTTCTGCAGAACCCGCGTCCCCAGGCGGCTTTCGCCATGCACGTTAACAGCCAATCGCCGCTCGGCCTGGTGCTCTATGGGAGCCCGGCGCTTTCGGGCGTGTACGGTTTCCGCATCACGCTGCAGGGCAAGGGCGGCCATGGCTCGAGCCCCGAGATCTGCATCGACCCCATCACGGCGGGCGTGCATGTGCACCTGGCACTCCAGGAGCTCATCTCCCGCGAGGTGCCGGCGGCCAAGGAGGTCGCACTCACCGTGGGTAAGTTTGCCGGCGGACAGGCGGCAAACGTCATTCCCGACACCTGCGTGCTCGAAGGAACGCTGCGCGGCTTTGACGTCGAGCTCATGGCGCATCTTAAGACCCGCATCGCCGAGGTCGCCAATGGCGTCGCGGCAACGTATCGCACGCCGGCGACCATCGAGACGCTCTCGGACGTTCCGCCGCTCGTGCTCGACAGCGATATGACCCAGGCATCGCTGGGCTATGCGGGTGCGACGTTGCCCAAGGCAGCTTTCCTGCCGTTGTTCCACGCCATGGCGAGTGAGGACTTTGCGCTTATCTCGAGCGAGATTCCGAGCGCGTACTTTACCGTGGGTGCCGCTGTGACCGATACGGATGAGCATTTTGCCCAGCACCATCCCAAGGCGCGCTTTAGCGATGCCGAGCTGCCGCTCGGTGCCGCGGCCTATACCGCCGTCGCTTTGGGCTACATCGCCGACCACCGGTAGCACCCAACCTTGCCTTTCAAGCCTGCGGGCATGGCCATAAGGCCTATGCCCTTGTCTTTCAAGGCAATCTTGGG